>CAYZUW010000037.1:6881-17903 GCA_964481325.1 uncultured Saprospiraceae bacterium | reverse complement strand
CAGTATATGCCCTCATGATATAGGTCTTCTATCAGCTAGGTACTAGCCGCTAGCACATAATATTTGATTTCTATTTTCATCTTTTTGTGGCTATACCCACCTCGCATGCGCTTTGTTCATTTGTCTATTCGGTCTAGTACCTTACACCTAGTGCCATGTACCTATTTTTCGTTTTCAACATAATTTGGGCGCTCCCCCTCCAGGTCTATACTTATTAGAAATTATAGAGTTAACTTCATTTACATTTTCATAGTAGAGACATAGATAACATTGAAAAGACCTGGAGCGGTCAGGCCCCTCCGAGCTCGCTATTCAGCTCGGTCCCTCTTCCGCACCTCTAGAGTGACGTCTTCTTATACCATTTAAGCTATAGAATGACGCATATCTTTCGGTATAATTTTCTGATCTCTACGTTAAAAATACTCCCCGACAGTAGTCGGGACAGGCTGTGATAGCTGAGGCTATCAGGCAATCCCAACCGCTAGCGGTTCTCTACGTTGACAAGACCCACTGGGTCTTGTCTGCTACGCACCACTTCGTTCATGCCTTGACCTCAAAAAATTCTCCTCGAAATCTTTTGCGGCATCTTAAAACTTAAATGGTATTACAGCCGCCCCCTCCATACCCTTAGCGCGGTAAAATCAATGTTCAATTTTTTATTGCTTCAGCCATCAAGCCTGTGCTATGTTTATTGGAGCTCGACCGCCTTGCTCTGCTATGTTTTATTTGCTCGCGCGCATTCCATGCTTTGTTTATAGGTTTATTTGTGTAGCTGTTAATTGTGACTCGACCGCTTTGCTGCGCTTTCCACTCTCCATTTTCATCTTTCAACTAATTTTTCACATAGTACCTAATTCAGCCTTCTCGCTACCACAATTGGTTCTTTGAATTCCATTTGATTTCCGTTGGGGTCTATCAATTGAATATATAAAATATAGATCCCTATATTGGCGACATTACCATCCATGTCCGTACCATCCCAACGGACAGTACCAGAGGGGGAGACTGTTTGGAACGGGAGCAACTGAAAAATCTCTCTACCCTCATCATCAAAGATTGTTATAGAAGCAAAATAATCCACTTGATCTAAAGTAAAATTGAGCTGTGTAAAATCTTTGAAGCCATCTTGATCTGGACTAAAAGTAGGATTTACAATTTCGAAAAAATCACCTGCATTTATATTTGGGATTCCGATGACTTGGCTATTTTCAAAACCTGGGGTAGCGAATCCACTAGATTGAGCAGCGGAAGTCCAGTTAGAAGCTATATCCGTTTCTACATCAAAACTAATGCGCTCTAAAGACACTCCATTTTGATCTGATAAAAAGCCAGTATGAAAATCTTCAGAGTAATTAAATACATCAATATTTACTGGAGTATTACTTTGTAGAACTACTAAACTTACGTTTCCTTCATCGTCAGGAAATAAAGGCAAGTCATTTTCAAAAATAGTACTGGGGTCTTGTACATTGTATTGATCTACAATCTGAGATTTATCCTCTGTAATGCACACAAAGGTTTTTGGCAAGATTAGAAAATCAATATTTAAAGACACAAATTCGTTTACCGAGGGTTCTAAGTTGGCGAGTTGAATATCTGCCATGTTGAATACTTGATCTGTAGGATTGTAGAATTCAACAAAATCTACCCCTCCAGTCACAGGGTTAAATAATATCTCGTTGATTAAAAGTTCTCCTACCTCAGCGATCTCTGGAATAGCAAAGAAAATTGTGTCCGATAAAGTAGCGCTATTCCCAAGACAATCTGGAATATTTTGAAATTGCAAACCAAATATTTCTCCTGATTGAATCTCATTGGCTAGTTCTAAGCGAACTTGAGACCTGTCCGACTGCAAGGTGGCGCTAAGTACTCCTAGATTATCAGTCAACAAATAATTGAGAACTTCCTCAGCCCCGAAGTTATCCAAGGGCTCGTCAAAGTTTAGCAAAAGAGAGTTGCTATTGATTGTAAATATATTCAATAACGCAGGAGCAGATTCATCAGCAGTCAAATCCAGTACTGCATTTATATTGGCAGGTGTTCCACCACTAAGATTGGTAGAAGCGCGGTAGTTGGCCATTTGCTGGCAGGCCTGCGATGGATTAATTGCTTCTATGCTAAAGCCCCCATCTTCCTTACTGCTATCTTGATACCAATCTAAAGTGTAGTTTATCTGATGAACAATATTTCCATCTAAGTCTTGTAAAAGTATTTCATCTCCTGCATTGGATAAAGTCGGAAAAGAAGCTAATCCTAATACATCTCCAAAGATGCTAAAATTGGCAGCCTCATCATCTGGAGTCAGCAATACAAACGCTCCTGCAGTCAACAAAAAATCTGGTAAGATTACTGGGGTGCCGCCGCTAGATATCATATAGTCGCTAAGATTGAAAGCAGCACTGCTGTTATTAAATAACTCTATATACTCCGAATTGGGTAAACCCACCTGAGGTGTGGGGTCCGCCATAAATTCGTTGATAAGAATATCAAATTCTTGGGCGATAACAGTTTCTATAAATGTAAAGGAGATAGATTGGGTATTTAAAATATTCCCTTCGAGATCCCCAATGTTATTTGCTGTCAAAGTGTAGGTCGTCCCGCTTATTAATTCCGGGTCTAGCAAAATTCGAAGGATATTTGTAGAAGAAGTAGTCTCAAAACCTGTCACAGTAATTCCATTATCCAATTGGAAACTATTCTCATCTACAGAGGACACATCAATGGCTTCATTAAATGTTACTTCTAGTTCGCTAGAACTTAGTGGAGTTACAATTTCTATACTAGGAGGATCCAAGTCTTGAATGATTGGGCTAATACTAATATCATCCAAGGTAAAGGCTTCATTCCGAGTACTCGTATATCGACAGAAGATTCCAAAAAAAGAACCACTATCAAAAGCAACATCCGTAGCAGATCCTTCATCTATGAAATTTTGGCCTCCTGCATAATCGACTTGTAGATTCCATAGTCCGCTATTGTCTCTGCTAATAGCAATGCCTACATTAACTACATCGGTTGCCGCTGCACCTGGTGTACCTAAAATAAGGGTTGTCAAAGTATTGCCTTCCTGCTTTACCAACTGGACGGCGTCTTGATCGCCACTAATACCTCCAATTTGCACAAAGTATCCATTCAAGACTTGGCTAAGATCTTCTTGAGAAGAATTGAGATAGATACGACAAAAGTTAGAGCCAGAAGGAGAAAAGTCTAGATTAACGGTAAAATTCCAATTGGCTTCTAAGCCTGTAGTTGCTCCCACTGATAGGTAAGATTCGTTTTGAACTACATCAATATCGCTCAACTGGAGTTTTAAATCTGAATTTATAATAAACAGCTCATCATCCCCCATCCAGGAAGGATTATCGGTAAAATTTCCGTCGTCAAAATTTTCTACAAATTGAGCAAAAGCAGTTTCAAAGGAGAATAATGCTAATAAAAGCAATGCAGAGGAAAAAAATTTAGTCATATAGCGCATATTCAGCCTAAAAATAGATATTAAAAGGTTTTTATAGGTGGTTTTTGCCTTAAATATATAATAACTTTGCCCTGATTCGAAAACCAACTCTATTAGATTGGAGTATTGCCAAATTGAACCTAATATATCAATTGGTAAAAAAGATAATTACACAATTAGAATGAAATTAGCAGTAGTAGGAATAACAGGATTAGTAGGCACCGTCATGCAAGAGGTACTTAATGAGCGAAACTTTGAAATTGATGAATTTCTTCCGGTAGCTTCACCGAGGTCAGTTGGAAAATCCATTCAATTTAGAAACAAAGAGTATAAGATTATAGGGATGGAAGAAGCAGTAGATGCTGCTCCGGACATAGCTATTTTCTCCGCAGGAGGCTCTGTATCTAAGGAATGGGCGCCTCGCTTTGCTGAAGTAGGTACTACTGTTATTGATAATTCGTCAGCCTGGAGAATGGACCCTAGCAAAAAGCTAGTCGTTCCTGAGATAAATGCAAATGAATTGACACCAGAAGATAAAATTATTGCGAACCCGAACTGTTCCACTATTCAAATGGTGGCTGCTTTGA
The DNA here is from genome assembly GCA_964481325.1 of uncultured Saprospiraceae bacterium. GTDB lineage: Bacteria > Bacteroidota > Bacteroidia > Chitinophagales > Saprospiraceae > JALZVN01. The sequence goes on along the minus strand of CAYZUW010000037.1, from coordinate 13,862 downwards.
ATCCAATATATACAAAATATGGATTGAAACGATTGGTTATCAGTACCTATCAGTCATTTACAGGTACGGGTGTAAAGGCGGTCAATCAATACAATGAAGAGAAGGAAAATGGCAAGATGGACAAAGCCAAAATGGCATATGAATATCCCATTTTTGAAAACTGCATCCCACATTGCGATGTTTTTTATGATAATGGATACACAAAGGAAGAGCTTAAATTAGTCAACGAGACTAGAAAAATTTTAGGCGACCAAGAAATTGGCATCACAGCGACTGCCGTTAGAGTGCCCGTAGATGGTGGGCATTCAGAAAGTGTCAATATCGAGACAAAAAGAAAATTTGAGGTACAAGACATTAAAAATCTTATCTCAAATACACCTGGACTAGTATTACAAGACGATGTACAAAACAAAATTTACCCTATGCCGTTAATGGCTAAAGGAAAGGATGAAGTTTTTGTTGGTCGTATCAGAAAGGATGAGTCTATTGAAAATGGGCTTAATATTTGGATAGTTTCTGATAACTTGAGAAAAGGAGCAGCAACCAATGCCGTCCAAATCGCTGAGTTTTTGGTAGCGCACAATTTAGTGGGCGTTATCGCATAGATATAAGAATACATGAACGATTAGAATATAAACTACAAAGTCATTTTATGAATACCAGGATTGTTATTGGAGCTACCAATGAAAAAGAAGAAAAAGTGCTTTTAGCATTGGAATTGAAGCCAAAAGAAAATAATGTAGAAATTTGGAGTATTCCAGACAAAGATGTTACTGATCAATTGGAATCTGATCTGATCAACAAATGGAAGAAAAATGAAGAAGTAGCTCTCCCGGAGTCTACATCTAAGATAGACAGACCCTTATCTGTTTCTGAAAGCATTTTACCAGATAACTTAAAGATTTACAAGGGAAGTGATATCCTCAGAAGATGCAAAACAGAGTGGCCTGTATTAGTCTTATCCTATAAATTACATGACCTGTACGAGAATGAACTTGGTGATATCAAGTCAAAGGTAGACAGCATGACTGCGTTTAGCGGTGATGTATTCGATGAGTTAAAAGGTTTTTGGAATAAAGTACAAGATCAAATCAGAGATCGCAGTCTCATGCGTAATCACTCTGAAAATTTAAGATCAACCACTAATGAACTTTTTGATACTCTCAAAAAAATGAGATCGGCTTTAGATAAAGAGTTTAGAACTTCTTCTGCAGTTCTAAAGAAAACCTTTATGGAGAAGCTAGAAAAAATAGAAAGTGAAGTAGAAAATGGTCGTCTTAGCAAGCTATTCAACGAGCTGAAAGACATTCAAAATGACTTTAAAGACAGTAAGTTTACCAAAGATGATCGTTCTCAAATCTGGAATAGACTAGACGGCGCTTTCAAATTGGTGAAAGACAAAAAATATGGCCCCAACTCCTCTAATGGTGGAAATAATGCTTCTGATCGTCTGCAAAAAAGATATGACGGCTTAATGAACGCCATGGAAAAAATGGAAAGATCGATCAATAGGGACAAGAAAGACCTAGAATTCCAAAATAAAAGAATTAGCAGCGGTGGTCAATTAGAAGCTCAATTGAGAGAAGCAAAGCTAGCTATGATAAATGAGCGTATCCGATCTAAAGAAGAGAAATTAGAGGATATGAATAAAACCAAGGCGGAATTGGATGCTAAATTGGTAACACTAAAGGAAAAGGAAGCCAAAAAGGAGGTCGAAAAAGAAATCAAAAATAAAATTGCCGAGGACATTAAATCTGCTCAAGCAGCTAGAGAACAAGATAAGGATAAACTGACTGCTCTTGGATCTGCATTAACCGCAGCTAAGGTAACAGCTCCAGTGACTACTGCTACTGCTACTAATGAAGTAAAAAATGAAGCTCTTGCAACTACGGCTAACGACGGTACTACGAATACAGTGAATGTACAAAATACCGAAGCAGATAATTCTTTTGCACATGCAATTGAAACTGCCATAGCAGTTAGTAGTATTGATAATAATACGGCTGAAGAAGAGTAATTTTAAGTAAAAAATTAAGAAAAAAAGGGCTTTTACTGTTGATTACAGTGAAAGCTCTTTTTTATATAATTAAATGAGTATTTTTAGTGCTCTTATTGAAAAAACATGCGTCTTAATAAAGAACAAAATTATAATTTAAATGGCTAGAAGAAATTTTTTAGAATCCTCGAACCCTATGTTTAATGAGGATAGACTACGAAACACCTCTCAAACGGAAGTTTTAGATGGGGATATGATAACCCGCTCTGGTGAAGTAATGACTATTGGGGGTGCTATCAATAAAACATTCATATTACTGGGTATAATGATGATTACTACCCTATTTAGCTATACTTTCCCTAATCAAATTTTGATGTATGTGGGTATGTTTGGTGGAATTGGAGTAGTCTTGTATGCCAACTATAATCCTGATAAATCATCTTGGTTAGCGCCACTATATGCCTTACTAGAAGGTTTATTTGTAGGAACAGTTTCTGTAATATATGTTGGAATTGCAGGTACTTCTGGAATTATTTTCCAAGCAATTATGCTGACGGTAGCACTGCTATTCATGATGCTTTTCATTTATAAGACAGGAATTATCAAGGTTACTCAAAAGTTTAGAGCGGCTGTTACCATGGCAGTTGGTGCCATTATGATGGTTTACTTGCTCAACTTCGTGCTATCCTTTTTTGGTATGAACGTGCCGTATATTCATGAAGGTGGAATGATAGGAATTGGTATTAGTGCTGTTATCATCGTAGTAGCATGCTTAAGGCTATTATTAGACTTTGACAACTTTGATAAGGCTGCACAATTCAAGAGTCCAAAGTATATGGAATGGTTTTGTGCCATGGGACTACTAGTAACTCTAGTATGGCTATATTATGAAATATTGAGATTATTGGCCGTACTTTCTAGCGGGGATTAATAAAATCTGAAATCTAAAAAAGCGGTATCAATAAGAGTTGATACCGCTTTTTTGTTTTACACTAGACTATAAATAATTAAAATATGTTTTACGCTTTTAAAGGGTTTAAACCTGTTGTACATCCATCATCATTTGTACACCCTCTTGCAGCAGTGACAGGAAATGTCATCATTGGGAAGGATGTATATATCGGCCCTGGTGCAGCCATTAGAGGAGACTGGGGAGGTATTGTGATTGAAGATGGCTGCAATGTTCAAGAGAATTGTACTATTCACATGTTTCCAGGCGTAGAGGTTAGACTCAAAAAAGGAGCACATATAGGACATGGTGCTATTATACACGGAGCCAATATAGGCGAAAATAGCCTGATAGGCATGAATAGCGTTATCATGGATAATGTCATCGTCGAAAAAGAGTGCATCGTTGGTGCCTTGACGTTTATTAAGGCAGATACTACTATTCCTAGTCGATCCTTGGTAGTGGGCAATCCAGGAAAGGTGATAAAAAAGATCTCAGATGAGATGATTGCCTGGAAAACAAAGGGTACTAAACTATATCAAAAACTACCCCAAGAATGTCACGAAACTCTTTTGGAATGTGAAGCGTTATTAGAGATAGACGAAAATAGACCCACCCAAGAGTCATTATTTAACACTTGGAATCAGGTCAAAAACGATACTTTTTAAAATATTGAGAGTCTTAACATTATATTAAAAGAAGTTTTACTTCTTTTATGAAGCTATAAAATCAAACTATTAGTAAAATATGATTGGAAAAAATCCGTTCAAAATAATTGAAGAAGAGAATATTCGAAATTTTGAAAGTAAGGGGCCAAAAGTTCCTGTTTTCCTATCGAGTACAGATTCCTCTGCAATTACAAAGCATATTCCAGGGGGCGACTCTCCCTCCTTTCCTTCCTTTTCCTAATTTTCACACAAAAAGAGTCGCACTATTTATATTTTCACATTAATCATTATTCTGTTAAATTTGTTTTCCTATTAGACAAGCAAGTACCTATTTTAGGTCTATTGCTTCTTTTTGAAAACGAATTAGCATTATGACGAAATTGATCAAACAACCCAACTACATTCAAGGCAAGTGGGTAAAGCATAAAAAAGACGGATTATTACAAATCGATGCCATTGATGGTAGCATTATCTCTAGCTGCAGTTCAGACGAAGTAGACTTCAAGGCGGTATTGAAATATGGGAGAGAAACGGGAGGACCTGCTTTACGAAAGATGACCTTCCATGAGAGAGGCAGAATGATTAAGGCATTAGCACTCCATCTGCATGGTATCCGTAAAAAGTACTACCCTATTAGTTATCTCTCTGGCGCTACTAAATCGGACAGTTGGATAGATATAGAAGGAGGTATCGGTAATCTTTTTGCTTACGCAAGTCTACGAAAGAAATTCCCTAATGAAACTTTCTATACCGAAGGAGAGGCAGCTAATCTTTCTAGAGGAGGCACTTTTATTGGACACCACGTGATGGTTCCAAGACAAGGTGTCGCGATTCATATCAATGCCTTCAACTTTCCAATCTGGGGAATGCTTGAAAAAATCGCAGTCAATCTCCTCGCTGGTATGCCTGCTATCGTAAAGCCTTCTGAGATTACTTCTTTCTTAACCTATGAGATGGTAAGAGACATCATCAAGTCAAAGATTCTTCCAGAAGGAGCTTTGCAGTTGGTTTCTGGATCTGGAGTTGGAATTTTAGAGCACGTACAATCTCAAGATGTAGTCACCTTTACCGGTTCTGCCAAGACTGGTAAAATGTTGAAGACACTACCTAGTATAGTTGACAATAGCGTTCACTTTAATTTAGAAGCAGATAGTCTCAACGCTGCAATACTTGCCCCTGATGCTGCACCAGGTACCGCTGACTTTGATATTTTCATAAAGGAAGTACGAAAGGAAATGACCGTAAAAGCTGGGCAAAAATGTACTGCAATCAGGAGAATCATTGTCCCAGGAAAATATATGGAAGATGTGCAAAAAGCACTGATCGCTCAATTGAAGAAAGTAGCCATTGGTAATCCTAACGATGAATCCGTTCGTATGGGCGCACTCGTGTCAAAAGGGCAAGTAGAAGCAGTGAAGAAAAATGTAGCCTTGTTATCAGAAAAGTGTGAGGTCGTATACGGAGGCAATAATCGGTATAAAGTAATTGGAGCGGATAAAAAGGAAGGATGTTTTATGCAACCTACCCTCCTACTCAATTCAAAACCCTTAAAGAATAAAGTAAGTCACGAGGTAGAGGCTTTTGGCCCGGTTAGTACCTTGATGCCATACAAGAAAATAGAAGACGCTATAAAATTGACCAAGCTTGGTAAGGGCTCTCTAGTAAGTACGATAGTCACTTCTGACACACAAACAGCAAAGACCTATATGGTGGAGAGCGCTGCCTACCATGGTCGTATTCACTTTTTGAATACAGAGTCTGCTAAAGAAAGTACAGGACATGGATCTCCAATGCCTTTATTATCGCATGGTGGACCAGGGAGAGCAGGAGGTGGAGAAGAGATGGGTGGTGTGAGAGGTGTATTCCATTATCTACAAAGAACTTCCATCCAAGGACACCCTACTATGATAGGCAAGGTGACCAATCAATACCAAATCGGTGGAGCACAGCCAGAAAAACAAGTACACGTTTTCAGAAAACACTTTGAAGAATTAGAAGTGGGCGAAACCGTATTTACGCATAAGCACACCGTTAGTGATGCAGACATTATCAATTTTGCCAATGTGAGTGGAGACAACTTTTATGCACATACAGATGCGACTTCCCTAGATGGCACCATCTTCGAAAAGCGGGTGGCGCATGGCTACTTTGTATTGGCTAAGGCGGCTGGTTTATTTGTCGATCCGAAAAAAGGACCTGTATTATTGAACTACGGTATTGATGAATGTAGATTCACAAAACCTGTTTATCCAGGAATGACAATAGGTGTAAAACTTACTGTCAAAGAAAAGATAGACCAAGAGAAAAGAGATGATGAAGATATCGCAAAAGGAATTGTAAAATTTCTTGTAGATGTATATGATGAAACGGGAGAAACGGTGGCGTTAGCTACCATTCTTACTATGGTGAAAAAATTAGAAGATGAGTGAGGAAAAGAATTATGAGTTATGAATTATGAATGCATTAGGCGACGTGTTCAAGAGTTAACTACAAAGTACGCCATCGGACATATACACAAATTAATATCAAAATTTACTAACAGCTAAAGGCTAACAGCTAACAGCTCAAAAAAAATAAATGGACAAGACTCAATTAGGATCAATACAAATACATAAGCAAGATGGAATTAGCACCATCATGTTTTCCCACCCTGCCCATAACTCATTACCGGGCAAACTATTAGCTACCCTTGCAGACGCCATAGAAACTGCAGGCATAGACCCTGAAGTAAAAGTCATCGTACTCAAAAGTGGAGGCGACAGAACTTTCTGCGCAGGTGCTAGTTTTGATGAATTGATGGCCATAGAAGATATGGAAACTGGAAAGGTTTTCTTCTCTGGATTCGCGAATGTAATCAATGCTATGCGCAAATGCCCTAAGATCATTATCGGAAGAGCGCAAGGAAAAACCATTGGAGGCGGTGTAGGTATTGCAGCGGCTTGCGACTACTGCATGGCTACGAAATACGCGGCTGTCAAGTTAAGTGAGTTAGCCGTAGGTATTGGCCCTTTCGTAGTAGGCCCCGCAGTAGAACGCAAGATTGGCGTCTCTGCAATGTCTCAACTAGCTATCAACGCTACCGAACTCAAAAGTGCGGAATGGGCAAAGGAAAAAGGCTTGTTCACTGAAGTATATGAAACAGTCGAAGAACTCGATCAGTCGATTGAAGTGCTTTGTAGTAAATTAGTAGCCTCTAATCCTGAAGCGATGCGTCTACTGAAATTAGCTTTTTGGCAAGGTACGGAGCATTGGGATGAACTACTTGCAGAGCGCGCAGCAGTCAGTGGGCAATTGGTTCTTTCTGATTTTACTAAAAATGCGATTTCTAAATTTAAGGCGAAAGCGTGAGAGAGGTTTTAGGTTTTAGG
>CAYZUW010000037.1:0-6781 GCA_964481325.1 uncultured Saprospiraceae bacterium | reverse complement strand
AGGTTTTAGGTTTTAGGAAAATTTTAACCACTTGACTTCTTACTATTTCTCCATTTAATCGCAAATAACTCCAGTGGAGAAAGATATTCATAGCTCCAGAGGAAGCCTGTACCGAATTCACTTCGGGGCGACATTTTTGTAGCACTGGGTGTTAACCCAGTGCAAAGTTTCGAGCTAGATCCAATTTGGCGTGATTTTTTTTTGAAAAATCATGACAAATTGCGTCCACAGAATCAACCCATACAATAGAATCTGAAACACAAAAATACCATCCACAATGGCATAGCGATGAGGAATGGTGACTCGTCAGAGTCAGACCGTAACGAAGTGGAGGGCCGAGCGGAATCGCGAGCCATGTATCGTAGCGCCTTTGTGAAGTGAAATGCGAGGATAGGCAGCCAGGCTTGAACGGAACAAAGGATGCCCAAAAACCAATCAAACAAATAAGCATTTTGAAAACTACCTATAGTTCTCCCCTATCTAGTTAAAAACAAATCACCAGAATATCGCAGCAAAGCATCATCAATAAATCGGACAGAAGCAGTATAAAAATAAATACCTATAGGCATATCTTCATTTCGAAAAGTGCCATCCCAACCATTTTGCAAGACATTAGGAGGTAAGTTTCTCCCCTCAAATATAAGTCCACCCCAGCGGTCAAATATTAATAATTCTTCTACAAATTGAACGTTATCCGAATCTCCATATGCCATAAACTGATCATTTATTCCATCATCATTTGGAGAAAAGGAATTCGGAAATCCAATTTTTCTAAGGTCTAAAACTTCAATAAAAATGGAATCAGAAATAATACAACCGGTTTCTGAGACTAGATCCAAACGTACCTGCTGACTAGTGAAAGCTTGAAAATCAAATTGCTTACATTCTTCTATTGAAAAACAATTGATTGGCGTTGTACTCTGCCATTGAAAACCAATTGGGTCAAAATTTACTTGTGGCGAAAAAGTAAAACTTTCTCCTAAGATTATACTTCCATCGTTACCTAAATCTAAAATCAATTCATCAGGATCCTCAATCAAAACAAGGGTATCGATCACACAGCCGGTGTCATCCTGAATAAAAAGTGAATAATTTACTCCACTCTCTAAACCAGGAAAGAAATCTACATTCCCTAAGTTTTCATTTTCAAAAGTGAATTCAAATGGTGGTGTTCCATTCGAAAGATTTTGCACTGCAATACTGCCATCCATAAAGTCTGGACAAGTAGGCGGAGTACTTATAATGTCGGCACTAAAATTAGAACCGTCAACCACCGTCAAATTAGTGGTGACTATACTATCACAACCCAAAATATTGAGTAGAGAGTCTACAAATATTCCCGATTCCGTATATACAGAATTTGCAACTTGGAATGATAGGCCTTCACAGATAGTTTCCGCTTGCGAAGTTTCTTCAGGGAGTATATTTATATTAATGATATTTGAAACAACCCTACATTTCTCTGAAGACAAATTACTCAAACCATCAGCCAGTAAAAATCGATAGAAAAACAAACCAGAATTGGATGCGAATGGAGTAAATAAAGCTTCTACAGCTCCATCAATATTTTGCCAAGTAAGTCCTTGATCCGAACTTTGTTGCCATTGTATTACAGGGTTACTAAACTGGTTACCCATAATAATCGCTTCCAATTCTAGAGCAGGGGAATCCTCACATAAAAAAATACGATCAGTTTGAGGAGACAAAAAAGTTTCGGGCCCACAAGCTCTAAATGTTATATTGTCAAGAGCAAGGTCATTCCCTGTTCCCCCTGGTGCATTATTTCGTAAGGATAAAGTTAAGGTGGTTTGATTTGGGTTCGTTGTAAAAGTAAATCCATAAGTAGTCCATTCATTAGTCTTCGGAATGTCTTCTGTATAGAATACTTCCTCTCCATCTAATAAAAAAGTGACATTTGGATCAAGGTGATTTGGCACGCCAACTCTAATGAGATTGATCATATCTGCAGAAAACTCATAGAGTGTATTTTCACAAAGGCCAGAAATAGTTTGTTCATAAAAAAGCCCTGGTTCATTGCTGGCGTTAACTACCATCATATAGCCGTTAGGATCCGAACTATTATCTGTAATCGCTAACCAAGGGCCGAACAAATATGACCATGCACCTGTGTTATTGGTAAGTACATATTGCCCGTCAAAGGGAGGCACATTCGTAGTATAGTTATATCCTGGAGCAATATTGGGATTAGTGGTGATTAAGTTATTAGAGCCTGCCCCAAAATCGCCTTCTTCAAAAATATTTTCTCCGAGTGTGCCTGTACATATTTGTGAATGGAGCAAAAAGGGTAAGCCCATGAAAACAGTCAACAATATGATGAAGCGAGACAAATTAGATTTTATATTAAATATATTAACTTTTATATTAAAAAATCAAGAAGCAAGGATTTCTAGTATGTATATTACCTAAATAAAGACAAATTCATATTTGATTTAAGTATGTCAAGAACAATTGGGTCAGCACTCAAACCCCATCTGGGAAGTCAAAGAAGGTAGGTCCAATGATTAAAGGAAAAAATTTAATAATTTTCTGTCACTGTCCCATGATACTTATGAAAGTAATCCTGTATCAACTCCCAGTCATTGACAGAATAATCTAATCTGTAAAATATCAAAAAAGCAAGGGCACTACTGTGCGTGAATACTTTTATCAAATCTTGTTTAATTTTCACAGCAAATATGTCATCTAGGCTAAATTTCTCAATACCATTTCTCGTATCGTACATTGTATGAGCATCAAGGTATATTCTATTGCGCGTAAATAAGGGCAGCACCAATTCCTCAAAGATAAAGGGTAAGAAAATCATTGTAATCAATTTCAACTTCTCATTCAGGTTGAATCCATAATAGAGCAGATAGACCATCAGTGCACTGGAGGCAAAATAAGCTACGTGTTTTGTAAGACTTCGCTCTTCGTAAATAGAACGCAGCGGAAGGCATAGCTTATACGAAAATAGTCGTAGCAGAGTAAGTATCAACCTACCCCATGCTACGACTATTAATAAAATGAGAATCCAATGGATTGCCACCTATTTCGGTTTTTTTGTCACACTTTTAGAAAGTGTATTATTTTTTGATGTTGAACGCCTTCCTTACTTTAGACACCATATCTAACTTTTCCCAAGTAAAAGTTTCTACATTCATCTTCTTTACTTTACCTGATCCATCTGTAAAAGAAACTGTCTTCTTCTGCGGTTTCCTACCCATGTGACCATAGGCAGCCGTCTCAGAATATATTGGTTTTCTCAGCTTAAGACGCGTTTCTATAGCATATGGACGCATGTCAAACAAGTCCATTACTTTCTTCGCAATTTGGCTATCACTCATATCTACCTTAGCAGACCCATACGTGTTTACATATATGTTAGTTGGTTTTGCTACACCGATAGCGTAGGACACCTGTACCAAAATCTCGTCCGCTACTTTTGCAGCTACTAGATTTTTAGCAATATGTCTAGTTGCATACGCCGCTGATCTATCCACTTTAGAAGGATCTTTACCAGAAAATGCTCCGCCACCGTGTGCGCCTTTTCCGCCATATGTATCTACAATAATCTTACGACCAGTCAATCCTGTATCTCCGTGTGGTCCTCCAATCACAAACTTACCAGTTGGATTTATGTGGTATTTAATTTTGTTGTTAAACAACCTCTTCACACTTGCTTTACATTTCTTGATGACACGAGGAATAACAATCTTGATAATATCTCTTTTAATCTTTGCCAACATCTTTGTATCCTGAGCAAAATCATCGTGCTGAGTAGACACTACTATAGAATCAATACGAATCGGCTTATTATTGTCATCGTATTCTATTGTCACCTGAGACTTAGCATCAGGTCTAAGATACTTCATCTCTTTTCCTGCCTTTCTAATCTTAGCCAATTCCACCAATATCTTGTGCGATAAATCTAATGCTAATGGCATATAGTTATCTGTCTCGTTCGTCGCATATCCAAACATCATCCCTTGGTCACCTGCTCCTTGGTCGATTGCTTTCTTACGCTCTACTCCCTGATTGATATCTGGTGATTGCTCATGAATAGAAGAAAACACACCACAAGAATTGGCTTCGAACATATACTCAGATTTGGTGTAACCAATTCTATTGATAACGTCTCTTGCAATTTGCTGAACGTCTAGATACGTTTTCGTCTTAACCTCACCTGCTAGAACTACTTGACCTGTAGTCACTAAGGTTTCACAAGCTATCTTAGAAGATTTGTCAAAAGCTAAAAAATGATCCACCAATGCATCAGATATTTGATCTGCTACTTTATCAGGATGTCCTTCAGAAACCGATTCTGATGTAAAAAGATATGGCATATTTCTTAATATTTAATTTATTTTTAGATGCACGAAATTAGCAATACTTGAGATAAACCACAATGATATGCTTATTTAATCTCGCAACTTAGCAATTTCTTATTTTCTATATATCCTTCCAATTTATCTCCTATTTTCACAGGGCCTACGCCTGCTGGTGTCCCTGTATACAAGATATCTCCTTGCTGCAATTTGAAGAATTTAGAGATATAGACTATCAGTGTATCAAAATCAAAAATTAGATCCTTGGTATTTCCTCGCTGTACCGTCTCCCCGTTCAAATCTAGATGAAACTGGATATGCTCACTATTTTCCATATCCGACATATTGATAAACTCACTCAAGCCAGCGGAATGATCAAAACCCTTGGCTATCTCCCAAGGATGGCCTTTTTCTTTCAGTTGACTTTGCAAATCTCGGGCCGTAAAGTCAATCCCGAAGGCGATTTGGGAATAATACTCGCTCGCAAATGCTGGCTGCACGTGTCTTCCATTTTTCGCGATCTTCAAGACAATTTCTGCCTCATAATGTAGGTCATTGGTAAATTCTGGAATATACATCGGCTTATCTTTCAGCAATAAAGCCGTGGGTGGTTTCATGAAGATAAGTGGGTTCTTGGGGACTGCATTTTTCAATTCTGCAGCATGGGCGGCATAATTTCTACCGATACATATTATTTTCATGTCTAATATTTCACGTTGATCAAGCCTGCCAAATCTTTCACTTCTTTCAAGGTCTCTTGAGCTCGTTTTCGGATATCCGCCGAGGAGGCTTTGATTTGATTCTTTATATTTTTCTTATCCTCCATCAATTCTTTTTTGCGCGCAGCAAATTGCAGACTCAAATCTACCAAAGCGGAACCAACTGCCTCTTTGAGGTCCACATATTTTAGCGCCCCCGCATTATGGTCCGCCATCAGACTATTGTGCGCCTCCATTTTATCGCTTGCTTTCAGAAGCGTAAATAGATTATCTACCCCTTCACTCATCTCACCTGCCTTCGTTTCGCCCGTATCAGTCACTGCTGACTTTACTTGCTTACGTATGCGCGCCTCTTCACTAAACAAGCTGATATAATGTTTCTCTCCTGCACTCTTACTCATCTTGCGAGCTGGATCGGCAGTTGATCGTATCTTGGGCGTCTCTGTAAACAAAGTCTCAGGAAGCACAAAGTACTCCTTCCCTACTTGTTGGTTGAATCGAGAAGCGATGTTTCTAGACAATTCTAGGTGCTGCTCTTGATCCTTGCCCACTGGCACAAAATCCGCTCGGTACACTAAGATATCTGCTGCCTGCAACACCGGATAATCCAATAGTCCCGCAGAGATAAATCCGTCTTCCCCTTTACCCGTATCCGATGACTTGTCTTTGAACTGCGTCATCCTTTGCAGTTGACCATAAGAAGTAAAGCAATTGAATATCCAGCACAACTCAGTGTGTTCTGGAATTAAAGACTGAATGAATAAGTTCTCCTTCTTCACACCGATTGCCAATAGATTAAAAATAAGTTCCCAGGTGTTTTGGCGTAGTTTGATAGGGTTATAAGGTGCTGTCATGGCATGATAATCCACTACCCCATATATACAATCGTACTTCTCTTGCAGGTCTACCCAATTTTTTACCGCCCCAAAATAATTTCCATAATGGATATCTCCTGTCGGCTGAATACATGATAATACTTTCTTCTTTTCCATCTTGCTTTTCCTTGTATTTCTTTACTTTTGCAAAAGTAAGGAATTATATCATTTGTTGCTGATTTATCGCCCGCAGGCTACATTGGCTTTCATATAAAAAACAAATCATGAAAAAGATCATCAATTCAGACAAGGCTCCCTCTCCAGTAGGACCATACAATCACTCTACGCGCCACGGCGACACCTTATATATGTCTGGTCAAATTGCGATAGACCCAGCGACAGGAGAGCTCGTATCTGACAGTATAGAAGCAGAGACGCACCAAGTCATGAAAAACATCAAAGCCATCCTCACCGAAGCAGGATTAGGATTCGAGCACATCTTGAAGTGTTCTGTTTTTGTGGCGGATATGAATATGTACGGTCGTATCAATGCCGTATATGCCGAGTACTTTGACGAAGCGACTGCCCCAGCCCGAGAATTGGTAGAGGTGGCCAACTTACCCAAGTTTGTCAATATAGAGATTTCTGTAATAGCAGGATTTTGAAAGAAGGGGTTAGGGGTTAGGTTTTAGCGAACGCATTTGTTAGAAGCTTTATCTTGGAAATTTAGTTTTACTTTTCATAAATATTAATACCTAATCCTTTTAAGCGATTGCAAAGAATTTATAATTTATAATTAATTTGGGCTGCCCCATTCGCTTTGCTCAGGGTCGGGTCGTCCGTTGTATGGTATGGGCCAACCGCAAGACGCGAAGCATCGCATCTCTACCCGCCCACCATACCATGCCGCTACCACCCCTCA
>CAYZUW010000036.1:0-18586 GCA_964481325.1 uncultured Saprospiraceae bacterium | reverse complement strand
GTAGTGTAACGGAACGTCGGGAGCGGAGCCGCGTTAGAAGCTAAGGATGGAAGTGGTATCGTCGTGTCCCAGTAGAGACGCATGGCAATGCGTCTCTACTGGGACACGACGGTAAGAACGGACAGACTGACACGGCAGCACGAAGGCCCGCGCTTTTTTCAAGCACGAGCCTTCGTGCTGCTCGCGGAGCTCCCAAAAAATTTATATTAAAATTTTACTGTTTCACAAAACGGATTGTTTGCACACCGCCATCTTCTGAACGAAGAGAAATATAATATAAACCGGGCACTAGAAAATCAACGGGTACATCTAACTGTTGGGTTCCGAACTGGGTGAAAGATTTTGTCCAGAGCGTCTGCCCTAATTGATTGTGAATATTCATATCTAGGTCGATAGTATTACTCGTCGTCATAGTGATCGTCATTAGATTTTGAACAGGGTTGGGATAAATATCTAAAGCGTCTAAACTCGGGATACCGGCTACAGAAGAAATTTGCACCGTTACGATATCAGATAAAACAACACATCCATTCGCATCTGTAGTAGCGACTTGGTAGTCTCCACTCATCGTAACTGTAAATATCATACCTTCAGCATCGTCCACTGGAAGACCATCAAAAAACCATTGATAGGCAACTGCCTCTGTAGAAGTTAAAATATTATCGTTTACCGTGATGACTGGAATTTCTACATCGAATTCGGTTACCGTAATTTCTTCGGAAGTGGTTTCACAACCAGTGGTATTACTGACTACTTGTACTTGAAAAATACCTGCTGAATTTACTTCAATATTTTGATCCGTGCCAATAGCTGCGCCATTGGATGTCCATAAAAAACTATAGGTATCATTGTCATCCACGTTAACAGAAAGCTCAACAAATTCTCCTGGACAAAAGGAATATTCCGTCATAGGAACCTCAATCACAGGTGGAGATTGAAATGTCAAGGTTTCTATTTCTGACTCGGCGCTGCACGCTCCAGTCCTTGCTATCAAAGTGTAGTCTCCAGACACGGTTGCTTCTATAATCATGACATTGGTCGCAATCAAAACACCGTCCAAAAACCAAAACAAACTATCTGCATCGGTTGGTTCAGAACTGAGTTCAATAGTTGCACCTTCACAATAAAAAATATTTTCGTCGATAGGCACAATAGCAGCAACAGGTATCTCAGTTACACTAACTTCTATCTCAGTAAAGATGAAGCAATTCTCTATACCAAGCTCTAATTGATAGGTACCAGATTCGGTAACTTCTAATAGTGGGTCGCCATCCTGAACTACTACCCCATCTCTAGTCCACACATAAGTATCGCCCCCTGCAGGTGCTTCTATAATCATCGACTCTCCACTACAGAATTGCAATTCTGTTGGCAATGTCTCCAAAGAAGGTAAGTCAATAAACGTAACCACAAAAACATTGGACATAGTCTGACAACCATCTTGGAAAACTTCTAGCTGATAATCTCCAGCTTGCGAAATGACTAATGATGCCCCTGACTCCTGCAAGAGGTCTCCATTTCTAGTCCAAGCATAGCTATCAAAACCAAGAGGTGCTTGCGCTAATATCTCTTCATCACCACAGCCTTGGATATCTGGGATATTAATCTCGGCAAGCTCAAGGATGCTTACCTCAAATGAATTGGAGCTAGTAGTGCAGCCATCTATCTCTATGGACAACTGGTATACCCCTTCTTCAGTAATCGTAAAGGTCTCCCCTATATCATCAACCCCTTGGCCATCGATAAACCAAAGAAAACTGCTCACGCCTGCAGGCACCTGTACATCAAAAGATTCGCCAGCACATAACACTCGGTCGTCTGAAATATTCTCGATATTCGGAAGGGCTACTGAACTTACGCTCACTACTTCAGAGGATGTAAAACAGTCTCCCAAGAAAGTCATCAAGATGTACTCCCCTGCTTCGTCTACCTCCAAGAGAGGCATATTTTGATTCACTATTACTTCTCCATTTAAAAACCAAATATAAAAATCTGCTTCCTCCGTACTCTCCAGAAGCAGCGTCTCTCCTTCACAGAGTGTTCTGTCTGTGGCTCCTTGTATTTCAGCATGTGGAGTGGGTATGAAAAAAACATCTACCACTGGCGACAATATACTACAGTCATTATTAGTCAATTGCAGATAGTAGTTACCTGGTTCGGTGATGTTGATGCTTGGATTTGTGGCGTCTGCTATAGGCGCCGAATCTAAAAACCATTGCAGCTCCGCTCCAGGTGCCGGCTCGGCTGTTATGGTTATACTTTCTCCTTCACACAAACCTACTCCTCCCGCAATACTGAGTTCAACAAAAGGTAATTCGTGCACTATCAAAGTGAAGGTATCAGAGGTCCCCGTACAAGAATTTGAGCTTACCTCTAAGGTGTAATTTCCAGACACTGTCAATCCGACATTGCGCACTGTACTAAAAAGTACGCCATCCAAAAACCATTGATAGGTATCAAAAGTTTGCGTAAGCGTGGGGGAAAAAATATCTCCTTCGCAAATTTCTACCAAAGGTTCAAAATCAAAAAGGACTGTCAGCTCTTCTGCTATATTTACGGTGATCTCTTGAGAGAAGCTTGTACATCCGTTGGTCGTCACACTCAACTGATACACTCCCGCTGCGCTCGCGTCGATGCTTTCTGTATTTGCGATTACTTGTCCATTCAATGTCCAAGTATAGGAATCTGCAATCTCTGGTGCCTCCAGTGTAAATTGTTCTCCAGCACAGAGACTTTGATTTTGTCCGACTGCCAAATGCGCATTGGGAAGCGAATTAAATGTCAGGGCGACTGTTTCAGAAATAGTTTCACAACCATCTTCAGAAGTCACTCTCACCGAGTAGTTGCCTGCAACATTGGTTTGCAATTGGCTCTGCGTATCATTGGTAGGATTACCGTCTCTAAACCATTGGTAGCTGCTGTACCCTGGTTCAACATTAAATGTAAAACTATCTCCTTCACATAGATTACTATCCGCAGGACCTTGCAAGTTGATGTTGGGAGCTTCTCCTGGGAATAAGTTGACAATATCGGATTCACTACTACAATTTCCGTTTGAAGCCAGCACTATAAATCCACCCAATGCATCATCGGTATCTATAATGATGCTTTGTTGATTAGTTGCTAAAGCAACTCCATCTGGGCTAAACCAAATAAATTCTCCAGCATCCGTATTAACGGTTAAAGTAATCTCTTCGCCTGGACAGAGTACATTGTTTTCTATGGGCAAAATTTCTACCGTTGGCAAGTCTGTTATTCCAATTTCAAAAGAGATAGGTTCTGCTTCGCAATTTCCATTGGCTGCCATCAAGGTATAAGTAGCCTCGTCGGAGACAGTTATCTCATTATCAAATATATTAACGCTCACTCCATCTTTGAACCATTCAAATGATTCCGCCTCCCCTTCTACAATGAGGGTCACAGATTCGCCTTCGCAGATATTGATGTCGTTTGAAAGCGTAGTACTGATAGATGGAGCTGCAATAAAATCTAAAATAAAATCTTCTGAACTCGAAGTACAAGTTCCTAAACCTACGGTCAAGGTATATACTCCAGCAAGGTTAGCTACTAAGTCCTGTTCATTTGCTCCATCAAGCACTACTCCATTAAATGACCATTGATAACTGTCTCCTAAAGATAGAGAACTCAAAGTGGTCGACTCGCCAGCACATATAGCGTTGCCTGCTACACTAGTGATCTCGCTAATAGGAGCTTCTAATACTTCTACACTAAGAGAGGATGAAGTAACTTCACAAACGCCCGAAATGACAAGGAGTACATACTCACCTGATTCATTGACAGAAAGATTAGAATCTAAGCCAGATTGCACAAGAGTACCATCTCTAAACCAATCATAAGAAGTGACTGGTTCTGTTAAAGAGGCAACCGTTGCTTCTATCAAAAAAGATTCGCCCTCGCAAAAACTTACGGGCTCAGTTGTATTCAGGCTTACGGTATGCAGTGGTGTTACATTTATTGCTACTTGCTCAGAAATAGAAGAACAATCCCCTAAAAATATCTCGATGGCGTATTCACCAGATTCGGTCACGGTAAAGCTTGGACTCGTTGCTCCATCAATCGCAGTCATGTTTACTCCCTCTATCAAAAGCCATTGATAAGCGTCTCCTTCGTTTACACTTTCAAGGACAACAGATTGACCTTCGCAGACATTTTGTTCCTCCAGTATATTGAGAGCGGCTATAGGTGTCTCTCCTTGGGTCACCAAGATTTCTTCTGAAGTTGCCTCACAGCCGTTATTGCCAGCCACTACAACATATGTCCCAGGTGCATCGACGGTAAGGGTATTACTTCCAGTCATTACCGAAGCGCCATTCAAAAACCACTCATAATTATCCGCACCATCCGCCACCATCAATTCTTCTGTATCATTACCACATAGCGCAATACTTGTCGAAGGAGTTACACTTACGTCTGGTGCAGCGCCAAATACTATCTCAACTGGATCTAGCGTCACGGAGTGAGGCCCTTTATAGACGATAGCCTGATAAGTTCCCTCGCTCGTGACAGTAATGCCATTGCTCACATCAATCAAATTTCCATTTCTAAACCACTGTATCACATCTGCATCTGTAGTCAAGTTCAAAAAAAAAGATGTACCTTCAGGTATACAAGGCTCCACTGTTTGATTCACAAAACCAAAAGGCGGTTGCACTGGCGGTATTGGGCTGAACGTAATATCGGTAGGTTCTAAAACAAATAAACCACTCGCTCCATCAGAACCTAGCAAAATACCCGAGGGTAAAAAAGGATACACGCCCCAGCATCCACTAAAACCATTATAGTTCGTGTTGCCCGTAAAGGTATCGTACCAAGCTACCTGCTCCACATTAGCAGGATTGCTAATATCAAATACTTGTACCCCATCATGGTAGTACGAAACGATAGCGTAGTTATCTCTAATAAATGGATTGTGTGCGATACTTCCTGTCTCAGCAGGCGCTAAGAGTTCAGAGCGAAATAGTGAGGTCACGTCTATATCGGACAAGTCAGATACGTCCACAGCCTTAAGGCTTCTATTATGTGTCTCGTCCGCCATGATGAGCACCTCCCCATCCTCATGCAACCAACTTGAATGATTGAAACCTTGCTGCGGATATGAAGTCAGCGTACCCAGTGTCTGTATATTATTTGGATTGCTCATATCATAGACATACAAACCGTTGTTCCCAGAACTCGCATAAGCTATATTATTGCGTACAAATATATCATGAATGTACCCCCCTGGCAGATTCGTCGATGCTAAAACCGTGGGCACTTCTGGATTGGTTTTGATATCGAGTATGATGACACCATTACTCCTCGTATTAGACCCTACGACGTACATCCTTCCATTAGGTTCATCTACAAATATATTATGGGCTCTAGTAAAAAAACTAGTTGTCTGACTTACCATCTGCACTCCGTTTGAAGCGGGCGAATCTCCTAGTCTAAAAATGGATAAACCCTCGCTACAATTATCACATACACCATAAGCCCATTGGCTATAGGTTTTCATATCTCTCCAGATGGTTGTATTACCACCAGCAAAACCATCCACCAGTTGTGGACTGGTCGGATTCGTAACATCCACAAAATAAAAATGAGACCTCGATCCGATGATAGCATACTCTCGACCTTGAGAATCTACATAACCCCAGATATCATTAAACTCCTGATTTCCTGTTTGCCATGTGGAGAGCAAATTCATGTCTTGCATCTCAGGAAGCATTACTTGCACACTAGCCTCTGCTACGTGATCTTGCGCTTGAGGCAACACTTGCGATGAAAATATCAATACAAAAGTAAGTAGTAGTTTTCCGAATTTCATAGATAATTATTTAGCTGGATTAGTAGTCGATCTCGATCTACACACATAGAACACAATATGCAAGATAACGCTGCAGTGATCATATCCAAATATAAGTAAACTCCAGTTATTTATAGATTATTTATACACAACTATACTTAGATAATTATTTTTAGACATTCTTGGGCGTCCGGGCGGGCTATGCAGGGGTACGCCGTTCGGCTCCCGTCCTCTCCTTCCGTTACACTCCAGTCGGGACTGCTCTCCCTAGGGTCGAGCACCCTTTCTATCCCTGACGCATGCTGAGAGAATAAAAATAATTATAAATAAAAAGGTTAATTTCAGGTTTAGAAAATACGTTAGTTTTAAACAATCTATTCACTTATAAAGGAAAAATTACAACAAATAACTCTTCCGAAATTTTTCCTGACCAAATGATTCTCAAATCTAATTCCTTAATTATTTATGCTTTATCCTATCCAATCTCAGGAAACTTTCACCATCAACTTCAATGCCCAAAAGGCAGACTTTTTGGAGCAATTCGAATCGATAATTAAAAATGGAAAAATTTCAAATCAATTACATTTAGGTTCTTGCTTCTTAGAGAAAAGAGAAGATGACGATTCCATTAGTTTAAGTAAAGATTATATGGATTCGTCTGGGTCTAAATTTAAAGTAAATGTTCATGCCATCCTTCATCAGAATGATGATGTGCTAAATATAGAAACTACTCTAAAAGCAAGAAAATTTAAACTAAGTGAGTTGAATGGGCTTGCTTTTTTTACCAAAACATTTATTGCTATTGCCGCAATCCTGATTAATAAATATTTTATTTATCTAGCATTGACAGACTCTAGTTCCTATATTTATGTTTTGATTGCTAGTCTTCTAAGACTTTTCTACCAGCGATACTCTACCATGAATACTACAAAAGATGCTATTAAAAGTGTAAAGGAAGAATTAAATAAAGAGTACAAGATAGCGTATACAAGGATCAGGAATAGATAAATTTAAATCTTGAGAATAAAGAAAAAGGTATATTTTTGTTTAATCTAGTAAATAACCGCAGTTCCAAGAATTCATTTTAATACGAACGATAATAAAATACTACAATGAAAATCAAAATGTATACTATCTGCATAGCAATGTTCCTGTTGCTAGGCAATGTTTTTTCTCAGACTAAGCCATTCTTTTCAAGTCTAGATGTATTTGAATTAGAATGGGTTTCTGATCCACAGATTTCTCCAAATGGACAGACTATAGTGTATGTCCGCAATGGGATGGATATCATGAAAGACAAACGCATAGGCAGGCTATGGATGACCCATATCGATGGAACAGGTCACCAGAAGCTAAGTAATAATGATGTCAATGAGTCTAGCCCAAGATGGTCCCCTACAGGAGACCGATTGGCATTCACTGCTTCTACAGAAAATGGAAGCGAAGTATTTATCTATTGGACAAGTTCAGGCAAGATAGCCCGCATCTCGCAACTACCGTATTCCCCACAAGGAATAAAATGGTCTCCAGATGGAAAACACTTAGCCTTCAGTATGTTTGTTGATGGAGAAGAATTAAAGCTCGTTTCCCCTCCCAATAAGCCGAAAGGTGCGGAGTGGGCAGATGCACCAAGAGTCACGACTCGATTTAAACACGAGAGAGACGGCGGAGGAAAAATGAAGCCTGGATTTACTCACATCTTCGTACTACCTGCTGATGGCGGGACAGCCCGCCAAGTCACCACAGGAGACTTTAATCATGGTAATGGATTGAATTGGTCAGCAGATAGTCAAACCATACTCTTTAGCTCTAATAGAAACAAAGATTGGGAATATGATTTTCGAAATTCTGAGATATACGCCCTAGACTTATCTACAGAAAAAGTTACCGCACTTACTGATAGAAATGGGCCGGATCACAGTGTCGCTATTCAGCCAAAAGGAAAGAAGATAGCTTACCTAGGATATGATGATAAAAGAGAAGCCTATCAAAACACACTTTTACATACTATGCATATAGATGGTAGTGGAAAAAAAGTGATGAGTCAGAACTTTGATTTCGGAATCGAGCAGCCCACTTGGACGCCAAATGGGAATGGCATCTTATTCATGTACGATGAAAAAGGAAATACCAAAATAGGCCATATGGATATGTCAGGTAGAACCTCTGAGGTAATCCATAATGTAGGAGGAACCTCTATTGGACGTCCTTATGCAGGCGGTTCCTTTTCTGTAGCTCAAAACGGAACTATAGCATTTACTCAGTCTAGTCCCATGCATCCTGCGGAGCTGGCTATACTCAAAAGAGGAGAAAAAACAGCAAAGCAAATTATCTCTTTAAATAATGACCTATTAGGACAAAGGACACTAGGGCAAGTAGAGGAAGTTTGGTATAAATCTAGCTACGACCAAAGGGATATACAAGGATGGATTATCACACCTCCTAATTATGATCCCAATAAAAAGTATCCTTTATTGGTAGAAAATCATGGTGGACCCATTTCTAATTACGGAGATCGGTTTACGCCAGAATTTCAACTATACGCAGCAGCGGGCTATATCGTCTTTTATCCAAACCCTAGAGGAAGTACCAGCTATGGGGAAGAGTTTGCCAATTTATTATTAAACAATTACCCCAGTGAAGATTATCTAGACGTGATGGATGGCGTGGATGCCTTACTCAAAAAAGGAATCACCTCTGAAGACAGCTTATATGTTACAGGCGGTAGCGCAGGTGG
The DNA here is from genome assembly GCA_964481325.1 of uncultured Saprospiraceae bacterium. Classification (GTDB taxonomy): domain Bacteria; phylum Bacteroidota; class Bacteroidia; order Chitinophagales; family Saprospiraceae; genus JALZVN01. The sequence continues at coordinate 10,043 of CAYZUW010000036.1, read as the reverse complement.
TATTATGACAGCGTGGATGATAGGTAAAAATAATCGTTTCCGCTCTGCAGCAGTGGTAAAGCCAGTGATGAATTGGATCAGCAAGACACTTACGGCGGATAATTACTTTGCTTATGCCAATACTAGATACCCTGGTCAACCTTGGGAAAATATGGAGAACTACTGGAAGTTTTCTCCTATTTCCCTAGTAGGAAATATTGAAACCCCTACTCTAGTAATGGTTGGATTAGATGATTTGCGTACGCCCCTTTCAGAAGCGAAACAATTGTATCATGCCCTTAAGATAAGACAGATTGATACTGCTTTAGTAGAGATACCAGGAGCATCTCATTTTATATCTAAAAGACCAAGCCATCTGATTAGCAAGATTGAATACATATTGGCTTGGTTTGAAAGATCAAGGTAAATAATTTTAGTATTTTAAAAAGAACAAAAAAAAGGTCAACAAATTTCAAAAACTTGTTGACCATTTTTTTATTATTAACATTAGGCTAAAGCCTATACATAGCAATCATTAAAACATGTGATTCAATTTGAAGATGAATCTACTGTCTTCTTCTGATTCATAGATACCGAAAGATATCACGATAAAGTCAACAGGATCTAGCCATAGACCTCCACCATAGGCAGTATGTAACATATCATCATCGGTTCTTTCTCCACTATCGTCAGTAAATACTCTTCCATATTCAAATCCACCGTGGATACCAAAATTAAATGGCAAGGTATTGTTCTCTACATTGAATAATTTAATTCTTAAATCTGTAGTATGGTAAAATGATTTAGTACCTCTAAATCTATTGATTCTGAATCCTCTAAGATTGTTAAGTCCACCGATGGAAGGTGCTTTCCAAAAGTCAAAGTCTCCGTCTATTTGTTCATACTTAGCTTGGGTAGCCAAGACAAATCTTTCTCTCTTGTCTAAAGCCTTATAGTATTTTAACCCTACTCCTAATCTACCAAAAGTAAAATCATTATCGTCGAGTAAAGTTTCTAAATTGTAGTGCGCTTCGAATTTTATTCCTCTATGAGGATCTGTTTTACTATCTAAATTCTCATATGTAAATTCTGCACGGATACCTGCATAAATTCTTTCTTCAAAAACATCATCTGGTAGCAGAGCCTCTGGTGTAACAATAAATCTGTCTGGAGTATCATCTATCCTAGTTCTCTCTATGAGTGGTCCAAAGGCGAACCTACCATTATCTACAGAGAATCGCTTTTGAATCAATAAGTCAGCATAAATTTTACTTTGACGTACCCTGTTAAAGTCTAATTCGTCAGGATCTGGGTTTATTGTATTGTTACCAAATCCGTAATAATTAAATGCGAATCTATTTCTTCTCAATTCTGAATTAATCAATAAATCCCAAGAACCAAGTACTTCTATAAATTCTGAATTGTATCTAAAATCAAGCGCTTGTGTACTAGTAGAGTAATTTACACCAAAGGCATGCTTTTCACCATAAGGCTTCTTTTTAAATTTATAATTGTAAAAAGTTGCAGAAGCACCAAGAATCAATCCATCATCAGGATTAAATTCTATGACTGGTAGCGGTAGCCAAAAGTTAGGGTCATAGTGACGGCTTCTTCTATCATAGGTATTTTTATAGGTCTTATTAGATGATTTATCTGTTCCTTGCTTTCCAAGTACAAATCTATTTTTCTCTGCATCTGAATCGTAGACAAGCGTCTTTTTGCCTGCTTGTCTTACCCTAGAGGATTCTATGACTTCATCGTTATCCAATCCACCAATGACTCTAATCTTTAGACTTTTCTTTACATCTCCAGTAATCTCAAATTTGTCATCGTCTTCTAAACCGTATAAATGAATCTCCTTTGTTACACTATGGTTGAACACGCGTTCATAAACCATACCTTTCTTTTCTCCCCTCTTATTTAGTTCATAAACGGTACATTTTGTGTGGTTTTCATCAATACGTTCAACCACAAACAAATCTTTGTGAGAAGTACCCAAAATATCAACTTGCTTTGACTTTAATTTGTAAGATCGTTCAGCAAATTCAACAATTTGGTTGCGTCTTGCTTTGGTATCTTCAATCATTTGCTTCCAAGCCTCATTATGAGCACCTTTAGGCATTTTGGAAAAAGCAGTTTCTATGACTTCATCAGTGATATTGTCTCTTAAGAATTCAGCTTCTTTTTTCCAATCTTCCCAATCCAATTCACCTAGGAATGTTTGATCAAAGTAGGTAGAGTTCCAACTTTCCCATTTTATGTTCTTGACATCTGGTCTAAAGGTTTGCAACTGTCTTGTGAAAGGGTTTGTCAAATATGCTGTTTTCGCAAGGAATCCATCATATCTTGCAAAAGCTTGATCTCTATCTCTTGGTATAGGTCTATAAATCTTGGTGTCTCCGTCTTTAAAGCTAGCCCAACGCCATTGATCTTCGTGTCGATCCCAATCCTTAATAATCAAGTCAAAAAGTCTAGATCTTATTGCCCAATTTTGATCCACGCGGTGTTTTCTATTTTTCTTAATCTTCTCGATTAGATCAAGCGTACTAATTATATTCTTAGAATTTCCAAACTTATTAGAACCTTCCCAGTTTCCTGCAGGTCTTTCTTCAACTAAGTATACATCTTCTCCATACACATCATTATGAACATCTAGAGCAGGCTGTTTAGGTATATAATATAGCTCAGGATTAGTATGATAGATGTTAGCAGCCTCAGCCATATCTTTAACTGCCAATGCAGCAAAAGGGTGAGCGGCCATAAAATTATCCAAGATAATATTCTGCGCGGGCTTAATTTTGTTGAACGGATAAGGAAGTGCTCTCGAAGCATCCTTCGTCAAGGACCGCATCGTGTACTGATGCCCGTCTGCCCCAGCAAGTCTTAGGGAGTTGGTTTGATTTCCACCACCTCTTTTGATTGGAGTTATCCCTCCTTTAAACGTGTTTAAATCTAATACTTGGAAAGGGTATTCTTTAGAATACAAATCTTTGTAGTGCGTTCCAAAAAGGCCATTGTATAATCCACCCGTTTTTCTAAGATTAAAGTTAGTAGGATGTCTTGTGACGACGCTTTGTTTCTTATCGTATTCATCAAATGATTCAGGGATATTATCCTTAGAAATAGGTAGTTTTCCTTTAATCTTTTTTCTAAAGACTTCTTCTACTCTAGTCTTGTCGTCAGAGAGTGCATGAAAAGATACCCAAGTTGTACCATCCTTATAGAAGTCCAATTTAGAATATCCAAGTCTACCGTAGCTAAACTCGCCACGTTTACCAAGAGAGGCTGCATTTTCTTTTGATCCAGAACCGCTAACTATTAAATGCTGTCCACGCTTTTCTGAATATTGAAGAGTATGCTCATGACCAGAAGCATAAATGTATTGTCCATTTTTAGACATGGCTGCTAACACATCATCAATGTATCCACGGTATTGAGCATTTGCTAAATCTTGAGGAACCCCAATACTTGCTCGTGCAAATGCAACTGCAGAACCAACTCCAGGTAAAGGTATGTTTAGCTTTTTATTTACAAATCTTAAAGGAAAAATATGCTCTTGGAAGGTATAATTTCCTCCATGCTGACCATTGGAAACTATTGGATGATGCGCTGCAATAACAACATTACGGCTTTTATATTTTCTTACAAGATTTTCAAAAACCCTGTAGAATCCAGCTCTAGTCTTTATTTCACATCCTTCGTTTATAGATTGATCTGCATTCCAATTTTGTAACCACCATTGACTATCGATAAGAATAACTACAAGGCGTTCATTTACTTCAATTACTTTAGGATCACCGCATCCTCCACTCGGGAAGAAATGATTTTCCCATGCCTTATCGTCCTTATCATCAGTACCATTTCTGTGTCTATTCAGGCTTTTCTCAATATACTTTTCCTGTCTTTTGAGTCCTTTTGATTGGTATCTTGTCCAATCGTGATTCCCAGGAATAAACATGATTTTACCTTTAAAATCCTTTACCATGTCAATCTGAGTGTTCAATTTATGTTCCGCTAAAGGCCTAGTTTCGTCGGTCTTCGGTGGCATACCCACTGGATAAATATTGTCTCCTAAGAAAATAATGGAAGAGTTTTCTGATGCCTGAATCAACTCCTGCTTAAGAAATGGGAAAAGAGGAATAGTTTCTCCTTCTTTTGCGTTACCAGTATCCCCAATTAAATAGATGCTATGATCTAATTCCGCGTCGGTATCAGGCGATTTTTCCTGCCATTTGGCCGCTTCATCAGTATATTGCAGCTTGTAACTTGCACAAGAGTGCAAAGAAACTAAAATAGCAATTATCACGACGCTTGCCAATAATTGAACTTGCTTCATATTCGTCATTTTGATTTTGTGTGTATGAACAAGAAACATTTTCTTGCTTTAAATTATAAAAAAATAAATGTAGATTGTACTGAATACTTTTACTGAACTAGCAACAGAAAGAACACAATATTGTTGACTGATAGACTATGAATTTTGCAATTAAAATTTGATGCATTGCATTACCTATACTCCTCCGATTTTTAGGCTTTATCACCCTTTATTTACCACCACAAAGCAGTTCGCAAATTTCACTTCAGGCTATATCTTAAAGGCCCTATTCAGCAGGAAATTTATTGTTCGTGGGCATTTCAATGGCAAAAGTATTAAATTAAAATCATTAGATTTAATTTGCTTGATATAATTTGCTCATCAACAATTTAAATCGCTTAAAATCAACACATTATATTAACATATAACTAAATGAAATATAGATTCTAAAAGGAGGACTAGATTAAGGTTGCATTCTTGACAAAGAACTAAGAATCAATAAAATGAAATGTGAACAATACCTACAAATATGATACAAAAGCACGCTAATTCTAGCCTATAGCGATTATATAAATGGATTTAGTTAGGCTACAATAATCTACCAACCAAAGCCAACAATTGAATCTCGGCTAATTTAGCATTCAATCTAGCATTATTCACACTGGTTTGAGCATTCAACAAATTCAACTGCGCTTGGCGAAACTCCAAAGACGTCAATCTTCCAAACTTTACTTGTTCTTCTGTTCGAGTAAAATTTTCCAGGTTTGTACCCACAGCACTCTCCTCTACCTTTAGAATGAAAAGAGCGTTTTGGTAGCTAGCCCAAGCGTTAATGATATCTCTCTCTAGCTGTTGTTCGACCAATTCACTTTGCAATTTCAAATTTGTTAAGTTAAGTGCCGAATTTTGCTTTCGGATATCACGACTACCATCATAGAGCGTCCATGCGACTGTCAGGTTACCTGATAAACCTCTCGAGTTTGATCGATCTATAAATGACCCTTCCGCATTATCAGAAAAACGAAAATCATAAGATGAACCTGCAGATATAGTTGGCTTCGTTTCCGCTTCTATGATATCTAAATCCATTTTCGCAACAGAAAGTGATTGTCGATTTATTTGCAAAGCAATATTATCTTCTTTAGCGTTCGCCACTAATTCCTCAAGATTTAGACTGTGGTCGATTTCAGTAGAAGCAACGATATCAAAATCTACGGATGCATTTCTCCCTATAGCAAAATTCAAATTCCTTTTCTCGTTTTCTACTCCTAACAAAGCATTCAACAAGTTAACACTATCCCGTTTGATATCCACCTCTGCATTAAGGACATCTAGCCCGCTTCCTTGTCCAAACTCCAACTGAGATTTTGCTCTTCTTAGTCTCTCCTTTGAAATCTCAATGGACTCTGTCAAGACTTCTACGTTTTCCATCTGTAAAGCAAGTTGATAATAACTTACATATACCTGTAACAAATTTTGCTCAATAGTTTGAGTCAATTCTAAATTACTCAACTTCAGATTTTCTTTGAGTTGCGCTAGACTAAGGTCTCTTCTTTTATCAAGCAAGGTGTAGTCTGCTCGCACAGAAGCGTCCGCCCCCCAATTAAAAGCATTGCTTACACTATTTTCTTGACCTGTACTTAAAATCTGAGAAGAACCTCCCACCACTCCATTCAATCCACCACTAGCAGACACCGTTGGCAGATAACCATTGACCTTTCGATCTGTCTGGTTTTCGGCAAGCTGCACATTATTTTTCGCAATCTTGATTCCAAAATTATATTCAAGCGTAAGTAATTTTGCATCCTCTATGCTCAAAACATTTTGAGCAGAAACTACATGAAAAGTAAACAAAAGGAAAAATCCAATTAAAGTATTTTTCATAACTATCGTATTATATTTCTTTTTTTTAAAAGGGAATCCAATCTATCAATCGTGAATTTATACTAAGGCTTCTTTCTCCGTATCCATTTCTAGAATGGCTCGTTCAACACCTTCACGTGTAGGCTTCTTTCCAGTCCACAACCAGAGCCCCCCTACTTTGACGGTGTTCTTAACTGCCAATAATAAAGGCAATAAAAACAAGGTCATAAATGTAGCGTAAGCAATTCCATACGCAACAGAAATCGCCATAGGAATCAGAAACTGCGCAGAAAAACTCTTTTCAAATATCAGCGGAGCCAATCCAGCTACAGTAGTCAAAGAAGTCAAAAAGATAGCTCTAAATCTAGACCGACCTGCTTGGACCATTGCTTTATGATAGGGCAATCCATCTTTCAATAATATATTGAATTTTTCTATGAGGACCAGTCCATCGTTGACCAATATACCGACCAGAGCCACTATACCTAAACCAGATAGTATATTAATACTTTGTCCATGTATCCAATGTCCCCAAGCCACACCAACAAAACTAAATGGGATAAGAATAAATAATAACAGAGGTTGCCCATAAGACCTAAAGACAAAGGCAATAACCGCATACATCAATAACAAGACAATAGGAACTACTCTTCCCAGCGCAGCACCGATTCTAGCAAAACCTCTATTTTGCCCTTCATACAATGGGGTAACTGTAGAGTACTTTGCCAGTATCTCAGGCATTACCAATTCTTTGATATCAGCTAAAATTTCTGGAGCCGAATCTTTCGGGTCAGACAAATCTGCATCTACCCTAATCTCCCTACGACCATCTATATGATTGATGACCACATCTCCTCTTGCTATCGAATACTTTGCAATCTCTGCCAAAGGCACTCTGTTGCCCGCAGGAGTGACGATACGCATCTCGTCCAAATTAGTAATACTGCTTCGATTGCTTCTGTCATACCTCACCCATACTCTAATCTCATCCCTACCTCTTTGAAAACGTTGAACAGACGCGCCGAAAAATCCAGAGCGCACTTGAGACATCACCCCTTGTAAAGTTAAGCCCAGAAGATAGGCGTTTTCTTTTAACTCTAATTTTATTTCTTTAATCCCCGCAGGGTCATTATCCGTTATATCTGCTAGTCTTGGGTTTTCTCGAAAGGCAGATTTCAAATCGTTCTTTGCGGCTTTCAATTCTTGTACATTGTTTCCTACTAAGGATATAGATACAGGAGATCCTCCAAAAGCGTTTCCTGAACCAAAGACCAAAGACTCCGCTTCGTATATTTCTCCAACTCTATTTCTTACCCCGTTGGACACTTTAGAAGCGGGTATTGTTTGTCTGTTTTCTCCAGGCAAAAGATTCAATGTCAAAGAAGCTGTATTTGAACCAGGCCCCAAACGTCTAACGATATTTTCTACTATAGGAAGAGAGTCTACAATGGTTAACTCTTCACTCGTTTCCCAGGCAGCCTCCTCAATTATATTTACCAAAGAGTCCGTAATGACCTCACTCGTTCCTTCTGGTAAAGTCAAACTGATTTGCACTCTATCTGAAGCTACAGTTGGAAAGAAAGTGAATCTAATAATTCCTCCCTGAATTGCTCCTACTGTAACTAACAATAAGGCGATAGGAATGGCAAATCCAAATACTTGAAAATTTAAAACAAACCTAAGGATGGGTACATAAATCCTATCTCTAATCCACCCAATCCCTTTATCGGCCCATACATTCAAGATAAATGGTTTCGCCTCTTTTTCCAAAGCTCTGGAATGCGCCAAGTGAGCAGGCAAAATCAGAAACGCCTCGATTAAGGATATCAATAAAATAATTCCTACCACTAATGCTATCTCTCCAAAGAATGCACCTAAGCGCTCCGGTAGAAACAAAAAAGTAGAAAAGGCTATAATGGTAGTTAATATCGCAGCTATGATGGGTGGACCTACTTGCAAGGTTCCATCTATGGCTGCCTGTATCCTCGATTTACCTTGTTCAAATTGGTTATAGATATTTTCTGCAATCACGATACCATCATCTACCAGTATACCAATCACGATTATCATCCCAAAAAGTGAAATCACATTGATGGTCATAAAATTGGGTGCAAAAATAAATAGCCCCATAAATGAAAATGGTAAGCCTACAGCTACCCAAAAGGCAATACTTGGTTTCAAGAAAATTGATAAAAATACCAACACCAATAATATCCCAATCAAGCCATTCCAAAGCAATAAGTTTTGACGATTATTCAAAGCTATAGATCGGTCTGCACTGATGTGTAATTGTATGCCATCATTCTTCTCATTAAATTCTGAGATATAGTCTTTGATGACGTCAGTAGCGTTCAGAAAATCTTCGTTATTAGTAGTACTGATGGACATCTGCACTGCGGGGTTCCCATTAAAGTTTATTCTATCTGGATTTTCTGACCACTTGTCTCGCACCTCGGCCACATCTTTTAGACGAACCACTTGACCAGAATTACTAGCTTTCACAATGATGTAATCCAACTCTGAACCAAAGTAAGATCGATTGCTTGCTCTTATTAAATACTCTTCTGTTTCTGTTTTGATATTCCCACCTGTTGTGATGAGATTTGAATTTCGCACAGCAGCAGCGACTTCATCAAAAGTCAAATTAAATGCCAAGAGATCATTTTCTCTGACCGCTATTTCTATCTCTTCACTAGGAAATCCACTCAAAGCCACTTGCGATATACCTGGCATATTCCTAATATCGTCTTCCACTTTTCTAGCCGTACTTTTCAAGGTTGTCAAAGGAACTCCTTCACCACTAATCGCAAAAGTAATAGCTTCGTTTATATTCTCCTGCTTAGAGATCACAGGTGGCTCCATATCCACGGGAAACGAAGGAACTCTATCCACAGCATTTTTTACATTGGCTAAGATGATATCTATATCTGCGCCTTCTACAATCTCAACTGTGATGGTCGCTGCGTTTTCTGAGGAGGCAGAAGTAACTCTGTCTATGTCTACAAGACCACGAAGGTTATCCTCTATTTTCAATACAACTCCTTCTTCTATTTCCGCAGGTGAAGCTCCAGGATAAGTAATGTTGATAAAAATCAACTTAGAATCTTGTAGCGGAAAGTAAGAAGATTTTGTGGTCAACATTCCTAAGAATCCAAATAGGAACACCCCGAACAATATGATATTGACTGCAACGGGATACTTTATAAAAAAAGAGATAAAATTTTTCATGATTGCTTTTGATTTGTAGAATCTAGACTAACAACGAACACTCCATACTTACTTCTCAAATCGTTTTACTTGCATACCATCGTAAGCTCCAGGCAGCGTCTTTTCTAATATTTCTAAACCATCTTCTAGTCCACGTATCACAGCCGTTTTATCTGTAAAATGTACAGGCTCTATTTCTGTCAATTCTAGTATATCGCCTTTTACTACAAATACTTTTTTGTTATCTACTACTAGCTTTCTAGAAATTTCAATCGTGTTGGCTTCGTTCTTCGCTTTCAAATCCGCCTCTAGATACATTCCTTCTCGCAGGCCAGATCCATTCACTTGTATAAAAGCTTGCACCGTTTGCGTATTTGGATTTACCAGGCTATTGATTCGAGTGATGCGTCCTGACCATGTCTTGGTGCGCTCCACATTATTTAAGGTGACCGTACTTCCTACTTTCAACAAATCTACATAGCTAGAATTTAGGGCTACTTCTAATTCATAGAAATTAGGATTGATCAATTCCCCTAATTTTTGTCCAGCTCTCACTAGTGCCCCTTTATCGATAGATGCCTCTGTCAACACTCCAGAAAATGGAGCATAAATATTATACTTTGTCAATCGTTCCTCAGAGTTTTTTATGGTGTACCAAGTGGAAGCTATATTCTTACCT
>CAYZUW010000035.1:0-18593 GCA_964481325.1 uncultured Saprospiraceae bacterium | reverse complement strand
TATTGGTACTGAACATTTACTACTTGGCTTAGTGAAAGAAAAAAAGAGTCTCGCCATAAAGGTTTTGAGGTCTCTAGATGTGAATCTTGATGCATTGAAAACTAGCATCGAAGAATCTATCCAATCCAGAACTAATAGCAAAGCAACAATCAATCTGGGTGAGTTGCCTTTAAATAAGCAGGTAGAAAAGGTTCTTAAAGTTACTTTTCTTGAAGCTAAAATGCTCAAGAGTGAACAAATTAGTCCAGAACACCTTATCCTCTCCATATTAAAGCATAAGGATAATTTAGCTAGTCGAATTCTGAGACAATTTGATGTAGACTATGAAATCTACAAAACAGAGATGGACTACGTAAAGCAAGAGCAAGAATTTACCTACCCAGATGTTTTTAATGGTCCATCAGAATCGGAAGAAAATTACGAAGAAGATCAACAATCTGGCAAATTCCAGAGAAAGGGCAATTCAAAGTCTAGAACACCAGTATTGGACAATTTTGGAAGGGATATCACAAAACTGGCAGACGAGGGCAAATTAGACCCTATTATTGGTCGAGAGACTGAAATAGAAAGAGTATCTCAAATATTAAGTCGTAGAAAGAAGAACAATCCTATTCTTATAGGTGAACCAGGTGTGGGTAAAACAGCCATTGTAGAGGGTCTAGCATTGAGAATTAATCAAAAGAAGGTATCTAGAACTTTATTCAATAAGCGTCTAGTAATGCTTGATCTGGCGGCTTTGGTAGCTGGAACGAAATATAGAGGTCAGTTTGAGGAGAGAATGAAGGCCATTATGAATGAGCTTGAGAAAAGCAGAGATGTAATTTTATTCATTGATGAAATTCATACTATAGTAGGTGCAGGTGGGGCTACTGGTTCACTAGATGCTTCCAATATCTTCAAACCTGCTTTGGCAAGAGGAGAGTTACAATGTATTGGTGCTTCCACATTAGACGAATATCGTCAGCATATTGAAAAAGATGGTGCATTAGATAGACGATTCCAGAAAGTACTTGTCGAGCCACCTTCAGCTGAGGAAGCAGTACACATACTTAATAATATAAAAGCCAAGTACGAAGAATTTCACAATGTGAACTACTCTGATGATGCGGTTGAGGCATGTGTGAAGTTGAGTGATAGATATATAAGTGATCGTTTCTTGCCAGATAAAGCGATTGACGTATTAGATGAGGTTGGGGCAAGAGTGCACTTGAAGAACATCCATGTTCCTAAGCACATCGAAGAGCTAGAGAAGAAGATAGAAGATCTTAAGGAATTAAAGAATCAAGCAGTAAAAAATCAGCAATATGAAAGAGCTGCAGACTTGCGTGATGATGAAAGCAAACTTGTCAGACAATTAGAGTTTGCCAAGGTAGAATGGGAGGAAGAAGCAAAAACTAAGCGCTATCCTGTAGTTGAAGACGATATTGCTGAAGTAATCGCTATGATGACGGGTATTCCTGTTAGAAGAGTGGCACAATCCGAAAGTTCTAAGCTAGTCAAGATGGCAGACGATTTGACTGGAAACGTCATCGGACAAGATGAAGCCATCCAAAAAGTTACCAAGGCAATACAGCGTAATAGGATTGGTCTTAAAGATCCATCAAAACCTATTGGTTCATTCATATTCTTAGGACCTACAGGTGTAGGTAAGACGGAATTAGCGAAAGTGCTTGCTAAATACATATTTGATTCAGAGGAAGCGCTTATCAGAATAGATATGAGTGAATACATGGAGAAATTCTCTGTAAGTAGACTTATAGGTGCGCCTCCAGGCTATGTTGGATATGAAGAAGGAGGGCAACTGACTGAAAAGGTAAGAAGAAAGCCGTATTCAGTTATCTTATTAGATGAGATTGAAAAAGCACATAGAGATATCTTTAGTATCCTATTACAAGTGATGGATGATGGTCAATTGACTGATGGAATGGGTAGAAAAGTTGACTTTAAGAACTGCCTAATCATTATGACCGCTAATATCGGTATCAAAGAGATGGAACGATCTATCAAGTTTGGTATGACGGATAAGGCAAAAGAGGAACATGACCAGACTTATCTACAGAGTGCTATCAAAAAGGTATTCGCGCCAGAATTCCTAAATCGTATTGATGATATTGTTATTTTCAAGAAGCTAATGAAAGAGCATATCTTTAAGATAATTGATATAACACTTAAGGATTTGTTTTTGAGACTGGAAGGAATGGGTTATTCGCTTACACTTACGGAAGATGCGAAAGACTTTGTGGCTGAAAAAGGATATGATCCACAATTTGGAGCGCGTCCTTTATCAAGAGCGATACAAAAGTATATCGAGGATCCATTAGCGGAATATATACTTGCCAATAATCCAGCAGAAGGTGCTTCTTTGAAAGCTTCTTTAGATAAGAAAAATAATAAGTTGAAAATCACTTCTCCGAATGATAAATCGAAGAAATCGGAGTCTAAAAAGTAATATTTGAATAAAAAGATAAAACTACAATCAAATATTTAGTTATTTGGTTGTAGTTTTCAAATTTTACACTATATTTAATAATATTAAAATTTTATAATTAAAACAAGCACATTTGGCTAATAGAAGATCAAGAACCTTTGTAAGAAAACCAGAGCATAATTATAAACTTAACAAGTACATTACCTCCCCTAGAATCCGACTCGTAGGAGATGACCTTGAAACTATAAGTGAAGAGGTTGGCGTAAAAATAGAACCAGACGTATATAATACTAAGCAAGCCATAGAATGGGCTGAAGCTGTAGGTTTAGATCTTGTGGTCATTTCACCTAAGGCAGACCCGCCTGTAGCTAGGATTATTGATTTCAAAAAATTCCTTTATCAAAAGAAGAAGAAAGACAAGGAAATCAAGGCAAAGACACAAAAAACAGTTATTAAAGAAATCAGATTTGGCCCTAATACGGATGATCATGATTTTGAATTCAAGATGCGTCACGCATATAAGTTTCTTGAAGATGGTGCAAAAGTAAAAGCTTATGTTCACTTCAGAGGTAGAACTATAGTATTTAAAGACAGAGGTGAATTGCTCCTTTTGAAATTCTTGAAGGAATTGGAGGAAGTAGGTGTCGCGGAAGCTCTACCGAAGATGGAAGGAAGAAGAATGATTGTTATCATCTCTCCTAAGAAGGGTAAGAAAAAGAATTAAATCATATAATAAATAGACTTCAGTCTATAAAAGGTCAGCTTTTACTAAAGCTGGCCTTTTTTTATGGAAACATATAGAAATGAATGGTTCGGTAATTTTTGGAAAATTATAAATCGACCAGCAATAAATGCTTGGTTGTCAAACGATTGCAAATCTTGCACAAATAGCTACAGTATTCTGGTTGTCAGCGATTTAAAATGTATTACCGAACCATTGAGAAATAGTAGCTGAATTATAATTTTAGCCCTTTTTTGAATCTCTCAGGGCGTGGCGAAAGCCTAAGCGAGCCAAGCGGAGCGCGCTAGAGGCGAAGGACAGTAAAGGCCACGACGTAGGAGTGGGTGCGAAGCACGGTTACCCTTGGATGGCCTGGTCACGACGTCAGTCCGTGACGCCCCCAAATACTCTAATATTTACTCAAAAATATTGATGTATACTATATAATGAGGAATGTGCTATTTGAAAATAACCTCTGTAGCACCAAAGCCAAACTGACCATGATACTCGTTTTTGAAGCTGGCCACCGTTGGGTCTGCTTTGAGCATATTGGCTAAGTCATCTTTGAGGCGCCCCTTCCCTACTCCATGAAGCAAGTATACCTTGTCAATGCCTAACATATAGGCTTCCTCTAAATACTCCTTTGCTTTAAATATTTGATATTGTAGCTTTTCGTACGTATTCATTTTGCCAGGGTCGCCTACCAATTGCTCGATATGTAGGTCAATGGACGTATTAAAGTTGGCCTTATTCTGAATGTCTATATTGACTGTGGCGTTCCTATTTGCATCTTGGGGACTGGATTTTGCAGAAAGGGTGTATTTTTTGAGTGTTTCGCTGTCTTTCTTCTCTTTTGCAGGCGTTGGTTCCAGTGCCAATTTATAATAGGTTTGATGGGTATAGGAATCAACATGCTTATGCTTGAAAAAAGACTTCGCTTTTATCTTTAGTCCAAAGGCTTGTTGGGGACCTGTGCCTGTTGCTAGTTTCTCCCATAACAGTATAATATATATAGGTGTCTCATTGAGATGGTCAAATTTGAGGTAATTCAACTTTTTATCACCATAGGATAGTATCTGAGAGGTAAATCGCTGCGGTGTTTGGCGATTTGAGCTGTATGTGATATCATATAGATAATCTATCTCCGTATCATTAATCAATTGAGCTTGAAAACCATCGATATCGTTTTCCTCATTTAGATATGGGTAAAAATAGATTTGAAACATATACTTTTGTATTGGTTCACAAAATAGGTATAGTCAAGATAAATAGTTAGTCTATTAAACACGAAATTGGCATCCTCTAAACGGAAAACAGACGTGGTAAACAAAACATACAAAATAAAAGAAATTCACTACACCCTTCAAGGCGAGGCATTTCATAGTGGAAGGCCAGCTGTGTTTTGTCGTTTTTCGGGTTGTAATCTATGGAGTGGTCTAGAAAAGGATAGACCAAAGGCGATATGTCAATTCTGCGATACTGATTTTTGGGGTACTGATGGAAATCAAGGAGGTAAATACACTGGTGAGGAGCTGTGTGCCCAGATAGATTCGTTATGGCCAATACTAGCAAAACATAAATTTGTTGTTTTTACGGGTGGAGAACCGCTTTTGCAATTGGATGCTGCACTGTGCGACTTGATGCACGATGCTGGGTTCGAAGTCGCTGTAGAAACCAATGGCACTATCGAAAGACCTCTTGGGATAGACTGGCTATGTATGAGTCCAAAAGCAAATACTGAAATAGTGGTCACTAGTGGAGACGAGCTGAAGGTAATATACCCTCAAAAAGGTATAAACCCTGCCGACTTTGTGGATATGATGTTTTCAAATCACTATCTTCAGCCAATGGATAATCCTGTGCAAGAAAATAATATTGCAGAATGTATAGCATATTGTAAGAAGCATCCCAAATGGAAATTAAGTTTACAGACCCATAAAATATTGAATATCCCTTAACTTAAATACCAAAAATAAGAACCAAATGAATGTAGGCATCACCGGAAACATAGGAAGTGGAAAATCGACAGTGTGTCAAATATTTGAAACTCTAGGTATACCTACATATTATGCAGATGTGGAGGCCAAAAAATTAATGACGGAAGATCCTTTGGTCAGGGAACAGATAAAGTTACTGTTTGGTGTGAAAGCATATACAGTAGATGGAATACTAGATAGAAAATATATCGGTGATATCGTGTTTAATAACCCTCAAATGCTAAGCCGTCTCAACTATATAGTACATCCAGCAGTAAAACGTCATAGTTCCGCCTGGGCCAAAATTCAGAAGAAAGCAGCTTATACCCTAAAAGAAGCAGCATTGCTCATAGAAAGTAATAACCATGAAGCTATGGATAAGATCATAGTCGTCACTGCTCCTCTCGACCTCAGAGTAAATCGGGTGATGGAAAGGGATGGCGCTACCAAAGAAGAGGTCATGGCTAGAGAGCAAAAGCAAATGGATGAATCAAAAAAAGTAGCCTTAGCTGACTTTGTTATCAACAACGACGGAAGCATTTCTCTGGTTCAACAGGTGCATCAAATTCATCAGAAACTTATGGTCGAAAGCTAGACCTAATGCCTTTTTTGAGAAGGACCAAAAGTTTTGAAGTTATTTACTGCTTGACAAACCGCACTGTTTGGCTTGCTAGTCCATCTTCTATCGTCAATAAATAAATTCCACTTGGATAATCTTGAATATCAAGCTTAAATTCTGAAAGACCTTGCACCTCTATAGCTTGAGTATGCTGCACTTTACCCGAAATATCTGTAACTCTTAAATCAAACTGTTCAAAATTTTCTGTTGACAAAACAAGTGTTAAGAAGTCATTTGATGGAATGGGTAACACCTTCATGGATGTTAACTTTTCGATGGTATTCGTACTCAATACCAATTCGTCAATTTCAATATCTCCAGAAGATGATACACAACCGTTTACAAAAGTGATCTGCAGTTCATAAATCCCAGTTTCTAACAAGATAAGACTTGGTCCGGTCGCCCCTTCGATTATTTCTCCATTTAAAAACCACTGATAGCTTTCTCCTTCAGTGTTAGTGCTTAGTACATTGGTATTATTAGCAGTACTAAATTCTATTTCAAGAGGCTGAACACTGGCAGTTACTGTTTCAGCATATTCTCTACTGCATCCAAATCTTGTCACTGTGACCATATACGTTCCAGCTGGTACTGCATCAGAATCTGCTATTGCTTCACCAGTAATTGAATTTATAATTTCAATATCATAAAAAGACCTTAGCTCTACTGGTACATTTATCGCACCATCCGTAGAAACGTCACAGCTGGCATCTACTGTCTCTAATTCAAAATCAATATTGCATTCTGCATTCAGTCTAAATATCCTACCATTATTCAAAGCAGCTACATACAACTCTCCCCTATTGTCTTCTCCAAACGAACTTATAGCATTTCCACTTACTCGATTCATTTCATCCGAAGCGATTTCAGAATTTTCATTTTGGTAGGCGCCCCAGAATGTTCCGGAGCAGTAATCGGTATACACATATATAGGCGGTGCGCCAGCAAACAAATCTTCGCTACCTCGATAAAGAAATCCTCCCGTAATGGAGCAATGTGTTAATCCTTCATGATTATACTCTGCCGCAGCAGGTGTAAAAGTAATCCCGTCACATCCAGAAATATTAAAGTCATTATTCCCTTCTCTACATCGCCATCCGTAGTTTTCTCCTCCTGGAGAAGACCCACTTTGGAAGTTTACCTCTTCCCATTCACGCTGTCCAACATCGGCCATCCACAAATCTCCCGTTGTCTGATCAAACGAAAATTTCCATGGGTTACGAACACCTATTGCCCATATCTCGTCTCTAACATCTGGATTGTTCACAAACGGGTTATCCGCAGGAATACTAAATGGATCTCCGTTATCCACGTCTATCCGTAATATCTTACCTAAAAGCACATTTCCATTTTGAGAAAAATTGTTTGGGTCGTTGGCAGAGCCCCCATCTCCCATACCTATATAAAGCATATCATCCAAGCCAAATCTTATAGACCCCCCATTGTGATTTGTGAAGGGTTGATCCAAGGTGAAAATAATCTTTTCACTATCAGGTAAGGCGATGTTAGGATCAGAAGGGTCAATAGAAAATCTGGACACCACTGTGTTCCCACTATTGTCCGTATAATGAACGAAAAACCAGCCAGTGCTTTCGAAGGAATGATGAAACTCTAGCGACAAAAGCCCTTGTTCACTTTGCCCACCAGTATTTACTACTCTAGCATCGATATCCAAAAAAGGAGTCGGATTGATAGAGCCATCTTGATTCAAAATTCGGATACGACCTCTACGCTCAACAATGAACAATCTTTCATCCCCGGCATTCGCGATATCTGTGGGATTTGAAAAACCAGAAGCAACTAGATCTAGGCTAATTCTATACGGAAGGTTCCCGTCAATCTGCGCATCTACAAGCATGAACTGAAATAAAACTAAGGAGAGCAATATTAATCTTATCATTATACCCTGATTTTTCTGAATAATTAACGAAAATACACTTATTTAGAGTATTATCATGTGTTGTGTTTTTGTTTAAGACAGAATCCGACAAAATATCTCAACCATAATTACGAAAAACAAATGAAAGCCTTATCAAATCTACTCATCTGTATATTGTTACTTGCTTGTGTTTCAGCATCTATCGCACAAGATCCGCACAATATTTATAGCTTTTCTTTTAGAAATCTGAACAATCAGATTACACTATCCAATCCTAAGTTTCTTACTGGATATAATGCTAAGGGCTACAATAACCAGCCCCACTTTATAGACGCAAGGACTATATATTTATCAAGTAATGTAAGTGAAAATGACCAGACAGATATTTATGCGCTCAATCTATTTAACAATAAAAAATACCAAGTTATCAAAACACCTGAGGCAGAATATAGTCCTCAATTGCATCCTAATGGAAAGTCATTCACTTGTGTACGGGTAGAAGCTGATGGTGAGACGCAGCGCCTGTGGAGTTTTCCCCAAGACCATTCAACGCAGGGTGAGCCTCTTTTTCCAGAAGTAAAAAACGTGGGTTACTATCATTGGTTAGATGATTATAAAGTGGCCATGTTTTTAGTGGGCGAACCGCATCGTTTAGTCATTGGCGACACTAGAGACAATCACATCGAAGAAGTCACCTCTAATGTAGGCAGAGGGATGGCAACTACACCTGATGGCAAACTTTTATACATTCAGAAACTCAGTGACAAAACTTGGTACATCAAAGACCTAGATATAGAAACTCAGAAATCAAGTATAGTTATAGAAACGCTTCGCGGTGCAGAGGACTTTATCTTGATGCAAGATGGCAGTATCCTGATGGCTAGTCAAGCAAGCATCTATCTATATGACCCCAAGGGTACTAAGGAATGGACACCCATAGCCGATATGAGAAAGTATGGTTTGAGCAATATCACTAGGATGGCCTTCAACCAAAGTAGAGTACTTGTCTTAGTAGATTAGAATGATGATTTGGGCGACTGCCTGGAGGCACCGGGCTATACAGTGGTCCGCTTCACTCCCGTCCCGACATTCCGTTACACTTCAGTCGGGACTGCTCCTATCGTCGCACACTTACTATCCCTGTCGCAAAAAAAATCTATAAAGTCATGTTGTATTCACAGAGTAAGGTTCATAAAAATAAATCTTCTTTAATACCATTTGCATTTGAGAATACCTTTTATATTTAGACTGAATTTCTCAATAATTGCGTTAAAAATACTCAGGATAGCAATGGCTATCCTTGCGTTTTTCACCTTGTTCTTAAAAGGTTCTATTCAAAATCTAATACGACACCTTCAATTGCAAATGGTATAATCCTTACCTTGTGATATGATATATAAAGATGATTTAGGAAAAGAAGTAAATATATCGCAATTTCCACCTAGGAGAATAATTTCAGTTGTGCCTTCCTTGAGCGAATTGCTCTTTGATTTAGGCCTTAAAGAGCAGATTGTAGGAATCACAAAATTTTGCATTTTCCCTGAGGAACTATATAAATCAAAGCCTCGAATTGGTGGCACCAAGACACTTCATTTAAGCAAAATCGAGGCCCTAGAGCCTGACTTGATCTTAGCCAATAAGGAGGAAAATCAAAAGGAAGATATCGAAAAACTGTCAGCTAGCTTCCCAACATATGTTTCTGATATTAAAACATTAGAGGATGCCTTAAAAAAAGTCGATATTATAAGCAAAATTACAAATACTCAAAAAGCTGGAAAGAGACTACTAAATTCCATAAAGAGTGGATTTTCCAGTTTGGAGCTATTTGAAAAAAGGCCAAAAGTGGCATATATGATTTGGAAGTCCCCTATTATGGTTGCTGGTGGTGATACATACATCAATGATATGCTAGAAAAGGCTGGATTTGAGAATGTCTTTAAACATTTATCAAGATATCCAACAATAGAGGAATCCATATTAGCCGACACTAACCTAGACTACGTATTCCTATCTTCCGAGCCGTTCCCTTTCAAAAAGACCCATATCAGCTACTTTGAAGGAATAAACCCCAAGGCAAGGGCAACATTAGTAGATGGAACGATGTTTTCTTGGTACGGCAGTAGGTTGAGCATGGCAGCTACTTATTTTGTAAATTTAAGGCGAGAACTAAAAATTTAGAGTATATGCGTTTTTATACATTTTATATTTTCCTATTCTTTGTATTAACTAGTCCATTCAAATTATTCGGACAGCAACTAGATTATGCTCCTGGAGAGGTGATTGTGCAATTCAAGGAAACAAATAAAACTATAGCGCAAGCCAACACTTTTGTCTCCAAATACTATAATAAATACAGCGTAAATAAAGCCCTGTTTAGTGATATGGGAATTTATCTATTAAAGTTTGATTCTAATGAATATAGCTTAGACGAAGTCATATCAGAATTAAACAGAGATAGAGATGTGTTGTATGCACAAATAAATAGCCTAGTAAGCCCTAGGACCACAATACCTGATGACCCATTATTTGTGGATCAATGGTACTTAGAAGAAATCGCAGCGCCTGAGGCATGGAATATTACCACTGGAGGTACAGACATCAATGGCAGAGAGATCGTCTTAGCCGTCATGGATCGTGGTTTCGATATAAACCACGCAGATCTCAGAGACAATGTATGGACAAATCAAGGTGAAATACCAGATGATGGTATAGACAATGATGGAAACCAATTTGTAGACGATTACTTTGGATGGAATTTTGAATTAAATTCTGATACACATGGGTCTTCCACAGGCACCATGATACACGGTACTAATGTAGCCGGTATTGCAGGGGCGAGAGGAGATAATGATACTGGTATTAGTGGCGTTTCATGGGACGTCAAAATAATGTATATGAGTGGGCTACGCTCTGAGGCGGAAATAATAGAAGCCTATCAATATATAGCGGAGATGCGAAGAAGGTATAATGAAAGTAATGGAGAAGAAGGCGCTTATATCGTCGCGACTACCATATCTCTAGGCATCACAGGAGCAACCCCTGATGATCATCCTGTGTGGTGTGATCTCTATAACACGGTAGGGCAACAAGGAGTACTTAGTGTATGTGCTACCGACAATCTAGACGTAGATGTAGATGTGCAAGGAGACATACCTACTACTTGTAGCTCCGAGTATATGATAGCTGTTACCAATACGAACAGAGACAACAGAAAAACCTCGCCTGCTGCATACGGTACTAGATCCATTGATATCGGTGCACCTGGTGTCGAAAATATCACAACAAGTCCAAATAGCACCTATAATAACGTTACAGGGACGAGTGTTTCTGCCCCTCTTGTAGGTGGTGCTATAGCTTTACTGTATAGTGCACCTTGTCAGACCTTAGCTGACCAAGCATTGATAGATCCAAGTAGTGTAGCCCTTAGAATGAAGAATATAGTTTATGGTGGTGTAAAGACCAATCCCGATCTAGAAGATATGGTCTCTCAAGGAGGAGTGCTCAATTTACTTGGCAGTATGGAAGCGTTGGATATCAGTTGTAATGGTAATAATTCCGCTAGCAATTCAAGTATTACAATAATTCAAAATCCAGTTCAACGAGCCGTCGAAGATATTACCATTGATTACCTAGCCCCTATTGATGGGCAGCTTTTTATAAGAGTATTTGATACGAAAGGGTCTTTGATTTACGAAAGAAGTGTAAACCGTTCCTTTTTCGGAGAAAATCGTGTGCTTATCAATACTACTAATTTAAGCGCAGGCATTTACCTTGTCAGCCTAGACCTTCCAGATGGTGAATCTCAGACCGAAAAGGTGCTGATTTACTAAGCCAAGTATTTCCTTGGTTTATCTTAATAAAAAAATTAAATTTGCGCTACGAAACTAAAATTGGTCCCGTAGCTCAACTGGATAGAGTACTTGACTACGAATCAAGCGGTTACAGGTTCGACTCCTGTCGGGATCACTAGAAATATAAAAGTCCATATTCGTTAGAGTTTGGGCTTTTTTTTGTGATAGAGACCTCACTTTTTTAGGTTGACTAATCCATAATTCAAAACTATTTATTTCCATTCTGGAAACTCATTTTACAATACACTTACCTTACGCTCCCTGTTATCCACTGTACAAATTAATTAGTGCCTCTTCCCTACACCCCTCATTTATAAGCCTTTATTACCCAAAATACTTCAGATTTACATAAACATATTCAGAACCTTTCTCGTTTAAAATTTCAAATCATTTTTAGCAGATAAATATAAAGAGTTATGGCAATCACTAAAAAGCTTATAAAAAGCAAGAAAAAGTGCAAAGTGACCTTTTCACTCCCTACAGAAGCAGCGCCTAGCGCAAAGGAAGTAAAGGTAGTAGGAGACTTCAACAATTGGGACTGGAACAATGGAGTGACACTCAACAAGTCTTCCGATGAATTTACAGGGCAATTAGAATTAGAACCTGGTCAGCGGTATGAATTCAGGTATTGTATCGACAATCAGGAATGGGACAACGATTGGATGGCAGATGACTATGTGCCTTCTCCATTCGGGGTAAACAATTCTGTTGTATTTACACCTTCAGGAAGTACAGCAGCAGCTTCGGCTCCATCTCGTGCCTCAAGCCAGTCAACTTCTGGAAAGAATAATACCTCTAAGACTGTCAGCTCGACTACTAGAACTAAAAGAGGAAAAGGCAAGGTAGACTTTACGGTGATAGATGGCGTAGGTCCTAAGATTTGTTCTCTATTAGAAGCTGCTGGCTACGAAAACTTTCAAAGTTTGAGTAAAGCTAAAATCGGAGATCTTAGAAAAATATTACAAGATGCTGGTTCTAGATACCAAATGCATGATCCTAAGGATTGGACCAAGCAAGCTAAACTAGCAGCCAATAACGAATGGTCAAAGCTAAATGCTTTTCAAGCAGAGCTAAAAAATAGGAAGTAAATAGGTAGTTCACTAATTCCCATAGTGAGCTCAAATATTGTTTTTAAAAAAGTCGCTGATACCCTTTCAGCGACTTTTTTTTTGCAATAAGGGAAAATTGACGCATCTTGAATGTTGAAACTACACAATAAATATGCAACGATTATTAATAACCTTCATCCTCCTGTCTTTTTGGGTCCATAGTTTTGGTCAATTTCAGATTAATGCAACACTAAACTTTTTTGACTTTGACGAATTGAATCAAGAATTGGCACTCAACCAATTCCCAATCTTTGATAATGAGGCATACACCTTTGAGGCTTTCAATACTACCTATGATAATGAAGATTCAAAAGTGGGTACGAGAAATGGATTTTTGTATACCTTATTTGAAACAGAAGGTGATCCTACAAATCTGGGCACGCCAAATTCTACCCGTGATGTAGATATGCGGTCTATTGGCTTTTTTTCGGGATTGGAGATTCCTATAATTAAAAATAAGATTATTACGCTTGCGCCTTCTTTAGACTTTATTTTAAGTCAGCAACGTTTGCGGGTTTCAAAAAATTTCCCTTCCAATACTACTTTTGGAAATTTAATCGGGGGTGATCCAGAAGTGGAAACCTTTCGAAATATAAGGTTGATGTTTGACGGTAGAATCAACTTGCTTTTGCATTTTCCTACCAGAGCAAACAAAGCAACCTACGGAATCGGCCTAACTGGAGGATATCGACTAGATCCTTGGACGCCTACATGGAAGTTCGAACGCCTCGAAAAAGTAGAGATCGACGGATCAAAGCAAAATGGATTTCATATAGGATTAATGCTTACTATCAAATTTCCTAAAATCAATCCTCCCCCACTTCCTAAGAAAAGAGAGCAGCGGAGTTAGATTCGTATCAGTAAATTAATAAGTCAGCCTAAATTCTACTCTTCTATTTTTTTCACGGCCGTCTCTATATCGATTATCTGCTATAGGTTGTTTTTCGCCATAACCGATATATTTGATTCTGCTAGTACTAACACCTTTTCTAACCAGGTAATCTCTACATGACTTGGCTCTATTTTCAGAGAGTTTTTGATTTCCAGCTGAACTACCAATACTATCCGTATGACCAGCTACCTCTAGATTATAACTTGGATATTCTTTCATAATCGCTACTACCTTATCTAATGCCTCATAAGATGAAGCCCTCAAGGTAGCTCTACTAGTTTCAAATTGTACATTCTGAGTTACATCAGCCAAAATAGAAGTAGTGGCTGTACTGACTATCGGTCCGGATGTGCTCGGTGTAGATGTACTTGGCACAGTCGTACTTGGTACAGTTGTCGTAGGCGCTGGAGGAGCAGGTGGATTAGGGCAACCATTGTACTCTGGTTTACCAGCTACAGTGGGGCAATTATCAGAGCCATCTGTGATACCATCTCCATCGGTATCTGGGCATCCACTGAATTTAGGAAGGCCTACAATTCCAGGACAAGCGTCTTTATCATCACTTACATCATCGCCATCGGTATCTGGGCATCCAAAAAAGCGTTTAAATCCTGCTTCATTTGGGCAGTTATCATTATCATCACTCACACCGTCACCATCTGAGTCAATGATATCTCCAATACCACCACCAGGATTCTTCACGGGACAACCATCCGTAGCTAAAGGTCCAGCCTCATCTGGGCATGCATCCTTACTGTCAATAATACCATCATTATCGCGATCCGGACAGCCTTTAAATATAGCAGGGCCTGCAACACCAGGGCATGCATCTTCTGCATCAGGTATGCCATCGCCATCTGTATCCATTTCAGGTATTTCTAAATCTAAAGGCTTTTCTTCTTCTGGAGGCAAATTAAGATTTGCAATAAAACCTAAAGATACTTGGTAGTGAGAGTTATCTGAATCAATACTTGTTCTTCTTTGAAATTCAGCATTCAAGAGAAGCTCTTTTACCAGTTTAATATTGACACCAAAACCTGCTGGAAAGTATAAATTATAGTCATCCACAGCTCCTTGGTAGTCTCCTCCAATCCCAACAAATGCGTAAGGTCCAAAAGGATTTATGATAGGGTCGATACCTGCTATCCCTATTGCGTCTAAACCGACAAAATTTCGCTCTATAAATCTAGAATCGTCATCAGGGCGCACGACTTCTACGCTACCGACTCGAATAGGTACTTCTAATGTAAACCAATTGTTGAAAGGTTTACGAAAAGCTAATTGAGCACCTAAGGAAAAATCTTCTGTGTCCCACAGATCGCTAAAAGGACCATCTTCTAAATTTTTAGGAAATATGACTTTATATGAGAGTCCGTAATCTTCTTTCTGAGAATAACAGGTAGCTAAGACACTAGCTAATATGATAATGGTCAAAATCGCCTTGTTTCTCATTTTACATTATTTTTATAGAATTCCAAGATAACTAGTCTAATATAACACAGCTTTACTCTATAGAGCAGAAGCTCAAAGCTAAAAAAATAGCCTAAGTTAAACTATAGTTGGTAAGTTTTTGTAAAATATGATGTTTGAGTCCACTCCGAAAATTATGTCTTTCTAGACAGAGCTAGCTCTAATCTTTTAGGCCTCTGCCCTGCTTAGAAATGAGACCGTCTTGCTCCAATTTCTTCATCAATCTATCTAGAATCCCATTAATAAAGTCCTTGCTTTTATCTGTAGAGTACAATTTCGCAATCTCCACATATTCATTCAGCGTAACCTTCGTAGGGATAGATGAAAAATTGAGCAGCTCAGCGATAGCCATCTTGATTAAGATCATATCTATAATGGCTACTCTATCTGCATCCCAATTTTTGAGATTAGGTTCGATGATTTTGAGTAAATCAGCATCCTTTTGAATTACGGTTTCTAAGAGAACTGCTCCAAATTCTTGGGTAGTTCCATAATTGGGTCTAAACTGTTCGTACAATTCATTTTTTAGCGGTAGCGCCTTGATGGTTCTTTTTATGGCTCCAACCACAAGAGACTTATCATCCTCCCAGTTGCTATATCTATCATCTACCACATCTTCGAAAAGCTCATTGCCTAGACAAAATTTGTATAAAGCCAACAAAACTTCTTTGTCTTGCTCTGCCTTTGTATCTTGATTTTCTTGATACCCCTTGTATTCCTTTGTTTTTGTGAATTCTGTATAGACTGATTTGATGGTGCTCTCATCTAGATTAACATCTATATCATTAGAGGCCAATTCTTTAGCAAAACCTTCATGTTGATTAATGGAGGAGGTCAACTCGTTTAGTGCTAATTTGGGGAGAAAATTGACGTCGGCATCCGTCGGAAGCAGTTTAGTGACTCGCTTTTCTTTATCTTTCTTGGCAAAGTCAGAGACTACACCCATCGTAGCCAGATTAAACAGATATAGATTATAGGATTGTTGAATATTTTGATTGTAGCGCTTAAGAATATTAGAAACATTTAGCTCCTTTTCATTCGTCGTTGCATAAAGCAACTGCATTATCTTGATGCGAATGATTCTACGGCTCAACATATTCAAAAAACTTTTGTGTTCGGATTATAAATCGTTATTCTGAAGCAAAGAAAAACTAAATTTATCAAAAACTCAATATTATCTAACTATTCTTTTGATAGAAAGTACACGAAATCTGTGTTAAAGTTTTAGAGTACTCTTTCCACTGAAGACAAAGTATATAAATAAACCCAAAAATTTACCTATCCTATAGATGTGCGGCTTTTATCTCAGCAAAATCAGGTAGCTTTTTGTAGTGCCATTTTTTCAAAATCTTTCCATTCTGAATCAATAGAATTCCTGGATTAGACCTCACAATAGTCTTCAATAGGATATCATCGGCCGTATACATAGGGAAATCCGCTCCTGCTTCGCCTAAGAAGGAAGCTATCTTTTCCTTGCTCGTATATGCTGTGATAGCATATGTTCGAATTCCCTCAGCCTTTCCTGCATTCGCCAATGGTACGACTTTGTCCTTATAGGCGTCCAATTGTACAGAATTCCAGATATATTTATCTACAGTTTTTTGTCTAGGGGTAACACTTACTACTCTAGGTACAATCTCTGTATTGATAGTGTCTATAGCCCATACCGTATCTTGAACCATCACGTTTGCTGATTCTGTATCGTGATATAACTTATAACTTACTATCATAAAAGAGGTCCCTTGGTACTGAAGAATGTCTTCGGTAACATCATTGCCGTCGGTATCGCTGACTTCAAACTCTGAAATCTTGGTAGGTTTTATAGCAGGTTCACCAGATTCTTGATTGATTTCCCATTCTTCCTTAGGATAATCTTTGTACTTTGAAATGTACGCATTCATTGGCAAGACTTCTTCTTTACCAGATGCCTTATTTACCAATCTATACGTAACAGGAACATTTTCCTGCGCTTCTTCTTCAGCCTTCTTCTTAGCATTGATGTCTACACCATTGGCAAATGGTCTGAAATCTACCTTTGGTATATCCCATACATAGTTGGATATACAATATAATAGGAAGCCTGCTGTAGATACTCCAATGATGGCCCCACGTATACTAGGCGTAAAGAGCTGATGGCTTCGCTTATACCCGAAAAGCATAATAAACGCTGGAATCATCAGAAATAAATCCTTATAAAAAGACACCCTAGGCTTGAGCACTAAGAAATCTCCAAAACAACCACAGTCCGTCACCTTTTGATTAGTGCTATCGAAAGGCACCCATTTGCCAAATTTGAAAAAGTGCATGGGGATATCTGCTGTTTTGGTCCAGCCATCTGCTGCCATTTTCTTTCCTTCATCTTGCAATACCTCTTTTGTAATGCCTTGTTTTTCCATTTTGACATAGTCCTGGGTCGGAACATAGCCTGTGAGGTAGGTGAAGCCTGTCAATACTGTAAACATAATAACCGTCAAAAAGAATATCAGTGCCGTCCAAAAACGGCTAAAACCAATAATAAGTGCGACTCCCAATACCAATTCCAAAACAATCATCCCAACTGAAAAACCTGTACTAAAGCTAGCCAGCCACGGAAATATCCCAGCAATAGTATCCATGCCCATTCTTGCAAACTGGTCATTGAATTCAGCAAAATATTGATCCATCTTATAGGCTGTCCCTAAAGGGTCTACCGCTTTCACGATACCAGAAAAGAGAAAGAAAAATCCCGTAAAATTCTGCACAAAAGAAAGTAACCAACTCTTTCTTCTTTTTAATAATTCTACAATCCCTGTCAGAATAATACTGACAACGATACACATGATAATAACTTTAGTAAGGGTCATATTCTATGATTATGATGATTGCTTATTTTCTGATAATTTAATGAGCGCGAACATCGCATAGTTAATTATATCTCTATAACTTCCTTCGGGACCTTCAGATATTAATGTCTGCCCATTATTGTCCTCTATTTGTTTTAGTCTCAAGATTTTCATCAAGATGAGATCCGTCAGCGAACTGATACGCATATCTCTCCACGCTTCTCCGTAGTCATGATTTTTAGCCATCATGAGCTCTTTGGTTTTTGCTATCTGCGTTTGATACAGACCTTTGACAACATCAGGATCGATTTCCATCTCTAAGGAATCTCCTAGTTCGATTTGGATCAATGCCATGGCACTATAGTTTATCAAACCAATATATTCAGAATCAACGCCTTCGTCAATCTTTTGTTCTGCGTTGGTTTCCAGGCTTCTAATGCGCTTTGCTTTGATGAATAATTGATCTGTAAGGGAAGAAGTCCTCAGGATACGCCAAGCTGTACCATAGTCTTGCGTTTTTTGTACAAAAACGGATTCACAAGTGGCTGCAGCAGCTTGATATTGTTGTTCTGTCTGATTCACTCTTTTTTAAGGGCAAATATACATTTTATAAAAGCCCTATACAAAGGAAGCGTTTAGCTAACTGGAATGCTATTAACAAGTTGATAATCTATTGCCAATGGCTTGTTAATAGCGGATAAGCTATGTAGGAATAGTGTAAATAAGATATTTTTTGGACAAGCGATGAGGAGGGGTGAACCCATAGGGTGAAGACGCCGCCCCTTTTCGGGCGGTGGCCGAGCCGTATGGCGAGCCCCGTATCGTA
>CAYZUW010000034.1:16467-18851 GCA_964481325.1 uncultured Saprospiraceae bacterium | reverse complement strand
GCAAGAATTCATGCCAGAGCAACTTGAAAATGAAGTTTTTTATGACCCAGGCGATAATCCAGTAGAAAAGAAATCCTTGAATCTGCTACGCCAAAAATGGGAAAAGTACTACAATAAGTAAGAAGTAAGGGAAAAATAGACTTTTTACGCTTATATGATCCTATTCGCACCAAGGATTCAGGTATTTTTCTACTCCAAATTCCTGTTCTATCTAAAATTTAATTATCATTGTAGGAATAGTAATGTTCTTTGATACCAAACCTTTCAAAAAAGCCAAAAGTAAACTGTTTAGATCCACGCTAAACAAAAGTTTTTGTGGTTAAAATAAATTTTTAATAAAAAAACGTATAAACCAACTTTTATGAAAGTCCGCACTTTTAAAACAAAGAAAAGTAACAAGTTTTTCTTCAGTTTTCTTGATGACAATGGTCAAACCATATTAAAATCTACTCCTTTCGATACAAAAGCTGAGCGAGATCAAGCCAAAATGGAGGCCTTGCAACAGATTGCTAAAAGAACACCTTTTAAAGATGTTAATGCAGCTGGAAAATTCGGTTTCAATTTCGTGTCAAATGGGCAAATAATTGCTAGTA
Source organism: uncultured Saprospiraceae bacterium (assembly GCA_964481325.1). GTDB lineage: Bacteria > Bacteroidota > Bacteroidia > Chitinophagales > Saprospiraceae > JALZVN01. The sequence continues at coordinate 18,258 of CAYZUW010000034.1, read as the reverse complement.
CCCAAGAAGGTTATTCGAGTCAAAATGATAGTAATCAAGCCAAAGAGAGCCTTTATAATATGGGCCAACAACTTTTGCAGGATGCACTGAAAGAGGAAAATGACTCTGTTCAAAATGATAAAATCGAAAAAACCAAGGACTCCTATAAAGCTAAAGGTAGTGCGGACGACTACAAACCTTTATCTTTTTACCAGACAAACGGAGGTAATACACAAGAAGGTTTTGATAGCTTTGAAAAGGACGGTGAATTTTATTTCTCTTATCGTAAAAACGGTCAAATACATCTTATAAGTGAGGGGTATAGCTCGGCTAAGGGCCGAGACAATGGAATTGCTTCCGTAGATAAAAACCGATTAATTGCCGAACGATACGACCGAAAGAAACATCAAAAAAACAATAAATTCTATTTTGATTTAAAAGCGGGTAATCATCAAGAAATTGCAACCAGTGCATGGTATGACTCAGAGCAGGAAATAAATGCTGCCATTAGCCTTTTATCAGGGAATACATCAGGTGGAGCAGCAGCAAATCAAAATACACAAGGAACTGCAAATACCGGGGCAAACTTTGTAGCTAGAACTGGTGATGCTACCACGACTACTTCTAATATTGCGGTGCCTGATTATCAACCTCCAGCGCCAAGCAATGATACCGACCAGCCTAAGAAAAAAAGAAAAAAGAGAACTACACCTAAAAAGGCAAAGGGTGAAAAAGTCATTCTGAAGACTGGCGATTACCCTATCAATGATGTCAAGTGGCAAATATTTCAGAGTGGTGGAAATAAACGGTACTATTTTATTCTTAGAGATAAAAATGATAAATCTGTATTTTTCAATAGTAATGTAAAAGGATACGATACTGAAGAAGATGCACAAAATGCACTTAACAATGCTATGCAGTTTTCTCCATCTGATGCAAATTATGAGGTAAAAATTGCGAAGAACGGCAAGTATTATTTTTATGTTCAAAATGAGAAAAAAGAAAATATCGGAAAGAGTTTCTTTTTCAATACGGAGCAAGACATGCGAAATTCTATTGCACTCTTACTAGGAGATTTTGCAGGAGGCGCAGTCACCGGGGCTGGAGCTAAGGATGAATACCTTGCATGCGAAGCATATAACAGTGCACAAGAAGGCTTCAATAAATTTGATGCAGAAGGAGAATCATACTTCGGATATAACCACAACAATAAGACTTATCTACGTTCTGAGGGTTATACTAGTGTAAAAGGAAGAGATAATGGTATAAACTCAGTTATCAAAAATGCACCACTGAAAGAAAGGTGGAAAGTTATTGATGAAAATGGAAATTACTTTTATACGTTAAAAGCTGGCAATAGTCAAGAAATTGCTAGATCCTGTCCTTATGATAATGAAGCAGCTATGATGGCTGATTTAAAATGGATTCAAGGTGAAAATTCAACTATTGGATTTGGTTCTAAATTAGTAGGAGCATCCTTAATGTCAGCTTCAATGTTAACATTAAAAGCAAAAGAAGACGAAGCTGCGAAACTAGCTCAAGCAGAAGCGAAGCGCAAAGCGGAAGAAGAGGCAAAACGTAAAGCAGAGGAAGAAGCTAAGCGCAAAGCAGAGGAAGAAGCTAAGCGCAAAGCAGAAGAAGAAGCAAAACGTAAAGCAGAGGAAGAAGCGAAACGTAAAGCAGAAGAAGAAGCGAAACTTAAGGCAGAGGAAGAAGCTAAGCGTAAAGCAGAAGAAGAAGCTAAGCGCAAAGCAGAAGAAGAAGCTAAGCGCAAAGCAGAAGAAGAAGCAAAACGTAAAGCAGAGGAAGAAG
>CAYZUW010000034.1:0-16367 GCA_964481325.1 uncultured Saprospiraceae bacterium | reverse complement strand
AAGAAGCTAAGCGCAAAGCAGAAGAAGAAGCTAAGCGCAAAGCAGAAGAAGAAGCTAAGCGCAAAGCAGAAGATGCGAAACTTAAGGCAGAAGAAGATGCGAAAGCAGCAAAGGCGGCGGCAGCAGCGGCAGCAGCGGCAGCAGCGGCAGCAGCGGCAGCAGCGGCAGCATTAGCAGCTAAAAAGAAAAAAGAGGCGGAAACAGCAGCTAAATTAAAGGCAGAGCAAGAGGCGAAAGCAGCAGCGGCAGCTAAATTAAAAGCGGAAGAAGAAGCGAAGCACAAAGCAGAAGCGAACGCGGCAAAGTTAAAAGCAGAGGAAGAAGCTAAACGCAAAGTAGAAGCAGAGGCGAGAGCAGCAAAGATAAAAGCGGAGGAAGAGGCAAAAGCAGCTGCTGCCAAATTAAAAGCGGAAAACGCAGCTAAAGTGACCGCTAAGGCAAAGGAAGTAGAAAAAACCAAAGCAGCAGTAACTAATATAACCACCCCTAAAAAGGTAGCTGAAAAAGTAGCTGTAGCAACGCCAGTAGCTGGAAAAGCTGGAGCAGCAGGTTGCTTGCCTAGTTGGTTATTAGGCTTGTTAGGGGTCCTTTTACTTGGTTTAATAGGATGGTTAATATTTAGAAGCTGTAATTCAGATACAACTACTGCCGTAGCGGCACCGAAGGTTGAAAAAGTCGCCCCAGTAGTAAAAGAGGAGCCAGTAGTAGAAACCAAACCTGAGCCAGCTCCGGTTAAAACGGCCTTATGTCCAAATGTTTCTTCTTCAAAACTGCGATTATCTTCCTCCTCTGTAGCCGGAGAAATTGCGGACTGTCTCTCAGATCCAAATTGTCAATTGCCTAAGATATTCACTATGAAAGCAGCGAATTTCGATACTAATGAGGCTACTATGACGCAATCGGGTAAAAATGAAATTCCAGCCATCGCTAAGGTTTTAAACAATTGCGACAATTGCAGAATCAATATTTATGGTCATATTGATGCTGGTGAAAAGGAAGAATATAATGGAAAATATCAGGATGGAAATATTACTTTATCTGCGATAAGAGCACGCTGTTTGTATAAGCGCTTAAATAATCGTAATGTACCGTTAAGTAAAATGGAATTTAAAGGTTTGGGTAAAACAAAGTTGATAAATAATAGTACGAGTGGTCCTGAAAGGTTAAAAAACAGAAGAGTAGAAATAGAAGTATTACCTAAATGATAAAATATTGAAGTAATGTTTGTATAAAGTAGTCAATACAGGCATTACTTCCTTAATTTTTCATATTTTTGTAGCAGAACTATCAAAACAGACGAAATAATTTTAATTCTCGGATAATTCTATCCACAATAATCCTGTAGATTATTGATTTTTAAGTTTTTTCGAATATTTTGTTAGCAGAACACACTCGAATTAATAGTGACTATTTATGAGTAACATTGCGTTTTTGGAGCTAAAGTATGGGAATATCAATGGTGGTTACCCTAACTACTTTGTAATTAGTGATATTTCATTCTTAATCTTCGATTCCGAGAAGAATAAGATATTTATAGAAAGTTTTTCTGTAAGTGAAGATATCGATGTAGTTTTCGTCAATACACGAACAGATGAATTAGGGCATACTCTCGCAAGATTGAAATATGTTGTCAATCTCAAAACAAGAAAAAAAGCAAGGTTCGATGAAGAACTGAAGCTGGATAAAGAAGCACTCGATAAAATATTTTACCGTAGTAGAGGCATAAAACGCCATGTTCAAAATTTCTTCTGGAAAATCTTCAAGAAGTACAGGATTGATAAAATCGTGACTTTTGATGGCAAAAGAGATATATTCTTAAGTGAGCGTTCTGGCGCAGATTTTAAAGATATTGAAATCTTTGATCTCCAGCGAGCATTAAACCTTGAGTGCAATTATCTATTCTCTTTGAATAAACTAGCCGTTATTATTAATTTCGAGCAAAATCACACTTCTCTTAAGTCAAACAATATAGAATATTTCTTGCATCCAATTGCGGCTAAGCAAGTAAGACCTAAAACTGCTGCTTTTGATGCCGCCCGTCTCCTTATGGCGCACCAAGAATTTGCAGAGCATAAAGAAGACTTCATAATGAAAGCGGCTCTTGTACTTAACAAGATTCAATTAAAGCAAAAGGAGAAAAAAGCTCAAGAAAAGAAGAATAAAGAGGCTGTTGCAATAGAAGAAACTAAACCAAAAGATTCTGAGTAATTTTTTATTGCATTTCTAAAATCTATTCGTCGTAATTGGATAACTACACCTTACATGATATTTATAAGATGGAACGAAGTTTTCGAACCAACCTTATAAATTCTATATCAGGTATAAAGTCTGCAAACCTCATAGGTACAAGCAACTCAGAAGGCCTGACAAACCTTGCAGTATTCAATAGCGTTATGCATATTGGAGCTAATCCTCCCCTATTATCTATCTTTGTCAGGCCACATAAGGTAGAAAGACACACTTATGAAAACATCAAATCTACTGGATATTTCACCATTAATGCTGTGAATAAAAGTCTGCTCGAACGAGCGCATTTGACTTCTGGAAAATTTGCAAAGGAAGTTAGTGAATTTTTAATGTGTGATATCAAGCCTAGTTTCTCTGATGTACATCCTGCTCCTTATGTTGAAGAAAGCCCAATACAAATTGGCCTCCGAATGGAAGAAGAGTATCACATCAATGCCAATCAAACCATTTTAGTTATAGGTAGAATAATAGAAATTATATTCCCGAAAGATGGTTTTGGTAAAGATGGCCAACTAGCATGGAAAGATCTAAATCTTCTAGGGATAAATGGATTATCCAACTATTGCGAACCCAGTACTTTTAAATCAATGCCATACGTGAGAAAAGAATCCATTCAGTCCTCTTGATAGCATTTTTACCGATTTCGGCAAAAATATATGCGTAATGTAACGTGCCCTATTATTGTTTACTTAAAAATCGTTGAAGTAGCGCGCGGCGTTTCTGTTAAATCCTTCCGTAACTTCGGTTTGATTTAAAATGTCACTACCAACTCTATCCCGGTCATCAATATTCTTGTACAAAGCTATTAGCCAATTGGGATTATTAAGTTCGCCCCTAGCGTTCGAATGTAGCAAGGAATATTGGCCCGCCGCGTAGGATGGATTATAAAACAAGAACTTCACATCCGTTTGTGTGGTAAATGGAAACTGGTCATAATACCATATTTCATAAGGAGGAGCCTCTGGCTCATCAGTTATGGTTATCATACTTGTCGGTTTTCCATATCTAAGGAAAATAAAGCCTCTGTCAGATTCAAAGCCATGACCAAGTCCAGAGTGAAATTGATTATCCACCGCTTTAGCGACTACCATATATTTATCGTATGCTGCCTCTGGATTGTTAGGATCTCTATTAGCCCAATAGGTAAAAAGCTGTGTTTGCATCTTTAATTTATCCCCATTAGTTAATATATTATTTAAAATTTTAGTATCCGTACCATACATTTTAGGCATAAGTGCTCTCAGGCTATATGTCAACTCCTCCTCGTTTAAATCATGCACAAAAGTTTTTGTGATATCAAAGGACTCATCCGTTACAAAGGATGGTTCAATATAGGGATTCAATCTTTGAAATGACACAGCTTTATTAGTGAGTAATTTATCTCCATTTTTTGCTTGAACCTTGAGAATATAGTTTCCAGAAGGCAATTCCTTAATATCTATCGGCATCAACATTAAAGACATCTCAGCAGCTGATTTCATTTTGTGACCTATAACTATTTCTTTACCAGTGGCAAGCTTACTATCCTCGGTAATGGTATAAGTCAAGGTAAAATTCTCTTCTACTTTGTCTAGCGTATTATATATTTCGGTATAAAAAAATAAGGTGTTAAGATTTTTATTGTAGAAATTGAAAGGTGTCGGCTCTAAAAAAAAGCCATTTTTAACAAACGGAGATTCTTCTTTGGAAGGCTTACAAGAAACTAATAACTGAATATCAGACATGTGAACTTGATCACTAGTATAATCAATACTAAATTCATTTGATTTGAAGGTTCCTTTATTTTCTAAATTATTCTGATCAACTACGAGAACTTCCATTGTGTATTTGCCAGGCGTCAAGCCATATCTCTTTAGGTCAATAAAGTCAGTAGTGTCTTTAGAAATTGGGCTGTTCAATAGAAATTTGTCAAATTGCAAGATATTCTCTCCTTGTTTGAAAAGCACCGTAACTTCAATATTGGATTGAAAATTATCCTCAATAGGCATTTGTGTTAAAGTCGATCCTACAGCGTATAAATAGACTTCAACATAATCTGATTTATCCCCCTTGAATGTAGCATAGGAGACGCTAATATCCAATGCACTGGATTGGATATATAGGAACAAGCTCAAAAAGAGTAAGATGTATCTCATATTACAGGTATTTAAATAGGTACTAAAGTCATTAGTAAGGCATGTATATAACTAGAGTTCAGCCCAAGTAAGTATGCCTATTTCACTAAAAGTAAGGAAAAAATGGATTCCAGAAAGAAAAATAAATCTAAAAATCGGGGTTCAGGTAAGCTACTGACAAAATCAATTATTTATTCATTTTGTCCACTCTAAGTAGAGTAAGTTCATATTTCCATATCTTTCTCAAGATGGTTTCAAATACGATGGTATCTTGACTAAGGATTGTAAAATCGAGTTTTTGATCTTTATTCGAATCTTGGTAAACAATAGAATTGTCTATGATAGTATAGTCCGAAACAACTTGCTCACCTGAATAATTAGTAGAAATCGTTTTATCAGATCCCAATTCAAAGTACGCACCTTTTAAAGAAGGTACGTTCTTACCATTTCTTTTGGCCTCTAATAACTCCCAATATCCTGGTAAAGTCTCTTCGGGTAAGTACTCCTTTTCCTTAGGTTCGGAAGTACAATTAAATAAGTACCCTAATGCTAGAAAGCTAGTTGCTAAATAAATACAATATCTCATATCAATTCTATACACTTGTTAATTCTAGAAGTGTGATTTCCGGTAAAATACCTACTCTACCTGGATATCCCAAAAATCCTAAGCCTCTATTAACATAAAGATACTGATTTCCTTCTTTATATAAGCCTGCCCACTTCTTATACACAAATTGAATAGGGCTGAATTTAATAATTCCAGGTATTTCAATCCCAAATTGCATTCCATGGGTATGCCCAGACAGTGTTAGATCAATATCTGAGTACTCCTTTATCACCTCTTTATCCCAATGAGATGGGTCATGAGAAAGGAGAATTTTGATATCGCAATTGGGGCAATTATGACAAGCTTCTGCTAAATCTCCGTACACTCTAAAATGCAATTTTGCACTGATATTTTCTACTCCGATTATTCCAACCGAAGCCCCCTCTATGTCTAATACCTTATGCTCATTCAGAAGAAGCTGCCAGCCCAATCTCTTATGAATATCTTTGAGAAGATCCATGTTTGCCTCCTTGTCAGATAAGCTATTCCATCGGTGATAATCCCCATAATCATGGTTTCCTAAAATAGAATATATACCATACTTTGAGGATATTTTATCAAAAATATCTATGTAGGGTTCCATTTCTGAGGACACAGAATTAACCATATCACCTGTAAAAAAAACTAGATCCGCATTTTGTCGATTGATAATGTCAATGGCATTTCTTATGGGCTCCTTAAAGGTAAAGGAGCCAGCATGGATATCTGAAATTTGCACTATCCTCAATCCATCTAAGTTAGGTAGTAAGTTTTTTACGGGAACTTTCGTACTGTATAATTTATATCTATAAGGGTTTCTGAATAATCCATATACTAAGGAAACCAAAGGCAAACTACCTAAGACTAAGCTCGTTTTAATTAAAAATTTTGAGCGACTAGAGTCAGCGTTCATACTCCAATTAAAGACCCTTACGATGTCATCAATAAATAATACTGCAATAACAGGAATTTTTGCCCCTATCCCAATCATAGCTAATGTCCTCCAATACACAACGGCCGATTTGCTTAGCCAATCTGTACCTACCACAAAAAATGCTAAAAAATACGAAATAGATACCAGGCTTATGAGCCAATAAATAGCAGCGACTATCCACTTAGTTTGTACACTACTATCGAATAGCAATTGCCGGACTGCCGCGAAAATATAAACGTCTAGACAAAGAAGTATCCCTATAAATATAAATCTACGCACGTAAAAATTTATTTATTTGCCAATCTAAGTTAAAGAACAGAACTGATTTGTTCTGACTAGGAAGCAAATAAAAAAATGCCAATCAACTTAGGAGTCAATTGGCATTTTAATATTATTCGAATATTGTTATCTCAAAAGAGTGAGGTCTGACGAATCTGTTATAGGATCTTGACCTGGAATCTGGTAGGTCACTGTATAGATATACACGTCCGAAGGAGCGGGTTCTCCATCAATCATTCCATCCCACTCTTGTGCAACGTTGTCGTTATCATATACTTTATTTCCCCATCTATCATAGATTTGGAGGTTCGTAATATTAACTAATCCATCTCCATTAGTTCTGATCCTGAATACACTATTATCAGCTAGACCTGGTGTAAATATATTTGGAAGCATAACATTGGCAGGAACTATTATGAAGCCCTTTTCTTCTGTTGAAGAGCAACCGTTATTATCAGCAATTACAGTTACATTATCAAAGTCTCTGTCTAAATCTTGACCTGTAGAGGTTGCAAAGTAAACTGTAGTTGGAGAAGGGTTCGCAGAAAAATCACCTTCATTCTCGCTGGACCATGAATATGTTACATTCGGGTCCGGCGGATTTACTGCTAAGGTAATTTCTGAGCCTTCTGCATACTCATCAAGGACAGGATCACAAATAATTTCTATTTCTGGTCTTTGCTGAACTGATACTTGTGCGGTCCCTACTACTTGAGGTCCATTAGTGCAATTATTTTCTACAGTAATAACATAAGATATGTCTTGATTAAGAATGATAGAAAAACTTGTCTCAAATTGTGTTGGTGCATTTCCAGTTTGGTCTGTCCAAGTAATTTGTCCCCCTGGTCCAAGATCAAAGTTCAAATCATCAATACTTATGGGAAGTTCTTCTCCTTCACATCCACCAAAATTCAACTCCGGTAGACTACCCAATGCATCGAAAACATCGATGGTTACTTCTTGAAAAATGTCAGCGCATTCTGGATGTGTAAGCATTACAGTATATGTAGTTTGAACTATAGGAAACACTACAGGATTAGCACTATTTTCTTGACCAGCTAAGCCATCAGTGTTTGAAGAGGAAGTCCATGTAAAGGTATACCCATTCAAATCTCCTACTGGAATAGTATTAAGATTAACCGTTCCACCTGGGCATATTGTCGTAGCTGCAGGTAATACTAATGGCGGAGGCGATATAACTGGGATGGTTGCCATCCCCATGGCAGGGCATTCCATATACATGGCATTAACTGAAATGAATGCATCGTCCTGCCCAACAGTAAGTAAAGGTTCTGGGACATCCGTTGGCTCAATCGAGCCTGAATTAGTACTCCAAGACCATTCCTCTAAGTCATTTGGATCTATATCTCTTGTTGGGTCATTTGGATCTATAGGCGTAGGAAAAAGGGTAAATGATTCTCCTGGACAAACTTCGTCTAAAGGATCGATTTCAATCTCTAAAATTGGTATTACTTCGACGTCAATCGTAGAAAAACTAGTACATGCGCCATTTATGTTGAGTCTATTGTATTGCATAGACATAGACCCTATAAACAAAACTTGTAATAAAGAATCCGGTGTTAGAAAGCCATCTAACTGTCCGGGTAATGCAGGCACGTTTAAAGTATCTTCTCCTGTAAACCACTGAAAAGTAAGGTTTGGATATAAATTAGGTGCAAAAATTGGATCATCTTGAAGCAAGACAGTATCTCCTTCACAGATTGGAGCCATCATATCCAGTTCTATGAGCTCTAGCTCTGGAAACACTGGCAAGCTATCCACTTGGATTGTAATCGTATCGCTAAATGTACATCCATTATTTTCTACCGTTCCGATAAAAGAAACGACATCTAGTGGCGAAGTGGTAAAAGGGTTACCTACATTCGCCAAGGGTACACCATCTATATTGGTCCATATCACTTCGTCTTTTGGAGGGTTGGTAGAAAAATCAATTCCTGTAGTGTCTCCTTTACATATAAAGAGGGTATCTTCTGTAATGTCTATACTATTAGGAATCAAAACAACATCTATGGTATCTTGAATAGTACATCCATTAGAAGCAGTAAGTATGTAAGTACCGTCTTCTACTACGAGCAACTCAGCGTTGACAACAGTTGGGTCAATAATATTATCTGTTGGTAGCCAACTATACGTGGTCCCAGCTTGAGCTATATTGTTTCCTAACTCAATGATACTATTTTCACATCCATTTACTGTTTCTGGTAATGCTATTGCAGGTGGATTATTCACAGTGACAAGTATACTATCTAGAGTAGGGACAGCGCAAGCCGCACTACTTGCAGCAACTACATAGGTAGTAGTCGTTGTTGGGTTTTCTACAATTGAGTTTGATGTTGAAATAGATACGCCATTAGCGAACCATTCAAAAGAAGGATTGCCATTTTGCGCAGTTGCGACTAGGTTTACCTCATCGCCTGGGCAGACTACGAGGTCTTCTGTATTAAGGGTAAAGAAACTAGGCGTCCCATCAAGAATGGTCACTTGGATAGTATCGGTTTGACCACAAATACTATTAGCGATCAAGTCAAATGTCCCTGCCGCAGATCCATTTGTAGAAACAATGAATACGTTTGCTGTAGGTTCATTAATGATAAAGCTTCCATTACTAGTCAATGTGTAATCTGCAGGATTTGTCAATTCAGATAAATCAAAATTTAATATATCCCCTTCACATACCGTAATATCATTCCCTAAGTCTGGGGCAGAAAAAACATTAATTTGAAAGCTGACATTGGTTGTCATTCCGTCTGAAAATAAGGTCGCAAAATAGTTTGTGTTCTGCGTAGGAGAAACAAAGGTGGCCAGTGAGTTAGGCATAGATACACCTGCTGTCGGTGACCATTGGACACTATCAACGGAGGCGTCAATACTTAAAAGCGTACTGTCTCCTAAACAGATATCCGTCCCTTCACTTAAAATTTCAAAATCTATCTGTCCAATGAGATAGTTGTTTGAAAATGCCATAAAACAGAAGAAGGCTAAATATTTATAAATGGTCTTTATCGGAAGTAATTTCATATTTACGGATGGTTGCTTCAAGCAATTTTTATTTGATAATTCGATTTCTGGTATTCTCATCGTATAGATATTAATGAGCATATCGTAAAGATTCAAAAATAGATAAAATCTATTATATATTAGGTCTTATACTTCTTAAAATTAGCCTTTAGACAAATATGTCTAATGCAGCATAAGTGCCTTATAGTCAGACCTTTGGAGAAGAGCGTCTTATGTTTAACACATTTTTATCTATCCAAGGCGCCTTTGTACTCTTAATCTTTCCTGAAATCCATGAAGTGAATAGTGCAATGGCAGAGCCTACTGTAGCTCCAGCACAGACGTCTAATAAGAAATGCTGGACCATATACACCCTGGAAAGGGCGACTAAAATGGACAAAACGATAAGTATCGAAGAAACCCACCTAAATTTGGCAAAAACAAAGGAAGCAAAGCCCATTACTGCAAAAGCAGAAATAGTGTGGCCACTAGGAAAACTACTATTTCCTGTATACAATACCACCCCTTCTATGATATCCAAATTATCGAACAATCCTTGATCCCTGAAAAACCTTCCTGGCCTTGGACAGCCAAAAAACTTCTTTGAACTCATAGAGATAGCAGGCACTAATATCGCGAGTACGAAAACCATAAGTGCGTATCTAAACTTGTAACATAACAATATAAAAAGAAGGAGAACGTAGCTCCATTCTTCTCCTATCTTAGTAATCGTCGTAAAGAATGTATTCAAGCTTTGTGTGTGATGGTCAGAAAACCACATAATCACATCTCCATGATCATTGAGCGATACTATAATCGAAGATATCGATATAAAAATCAATGCACCTACGTAAAAAATTAAATTGGATTTGAATGCCAAAGAGTGTCGTGTCGTTTTGGCAAAAATACATAAAACTAGTTTGAAAGGGTAATTGTAAGTGTCTAATTCGTAGCGTCTCCGAACAATACTGTAGCCCATTTATATTTTTCCCGCAGCCAGTTAATAAAATTACCCGCCCATGCAAAGCTCATAATCTGCTTATCACTCATAGCTTGGTAAGTTAGTAAGGCTGCCACTGGGACAAGAAAGGCTATCGGCATCCATGCAGCTACCACAGCTGGAAAGACAAAGGACTCTGCCAGTTTTTCGAACAAGAGGTTGAGAAAGATAAAACTCACAAAAAACCCAACTGAAATCAATAGTGGCATTCCAAAACCTCCTTTTCGTACAATTGCTCCCATCGGTCCTCCGATAAACAAAAATAAAAAACAAATAAATGCATAAGTGAATTTGGAATGCATGATATAAATGTGCTTTACCCTTTTTTCTTTTTCAGAATCAACAGTACGAAAACTAGAGGATGCTAAACTATGGATACTTCTAGCCGAGTTGCGCGCCTTTGCAATAATCTGTCCGCGATCCTTGACCATAAAAGTCTCTGCCATGTTGGGATATTCCTTGATATCCATTGATAATTCTTGTGGAAGTTGAAAGCTTTTTACGGATTGCTTGATTTTGTCCTTCGCCGATACTACCCTTGCTTTGCTCTTTTTCTTAGCCTCCACTACTGCTGATTTTGACTTACTTGTGGGTCTACTGGTGGCTTTAGGAATTGGTGTCACTAAAGGTGTCAACTTTTTAGTAGAATCTTGCTTTTGCCTGGTAGTGGAAGAATCTTTTTTGTTTGCATACTTCTTGTTATTGGGTTCTTTACCTCCAAAATTAAGGGTGTCTTTTCTCATTTCCTGATAGAAGTTTCGATACAAACTCTTATGCAATTGTTCGTACCGGCCTGCTAACTTATTGTCAAGAGAGTCAATGGCAGCACGCAATTCAGATACGCTTTTCATCGATTGGTGTTTTTTGAAAAGCTCCTGGTCCGACTCCTTCTCGTCAAACTGAGATAAGTCAAAAACCATGTGATGTTTTTTGAAATTCGTACGAACAAAAGGGTAATTTTTGTCTTTACCAACGTACCGTTTATTCGTTTCCTGATTCCTAGTCCCATCGTATAAATCCATAATAAAATACCTTCCCTCTTGGACGGAATACATCTCCCCTCGTGAGGCAGTGGTCACACTTAATCCTTGCGAGGTGGAGTTGTTTTGATCATAAATGATAATGTCTTCTAGGTCTCGACCATTTTTATCTTTTTTGCCTATGTAAATGACAAACCCTTTGAAGTCGTAATTAAAGAGACCTTGCTTAAGATTGAGGGTAGGTTTTTGGTTCCGCACATCATATAAGCGCGACTTGTACTGCAAATTGGTAAAGGGTATAATGTAGTTGGAAGATAAAAATGAAAAAACGGCTACAAAACTACACAATAAGGCTAAAGGAGCCATAATTCTCACCAAAGGAATACCTGCCGATTTCATACTCGTCAGTTCATATCGCTCAGCGAGATTGCCCATAACCATCACAGAAGAGATTAGTACTCCTAGCGGCAATGCCATAGGAAAAAGAGAGACAGACAGGTATCCAACGATTTCTATGAGTTTGAAAAAACCAACTCCTCTACCCATAAAGTCGTCTATATGCACCCACAAATACTGCATTGTCAAAACGAAGAGGGCTACCATAAAAGCCACAAAAAAGGGTCCTATGAAATTTTGAATAAGAAGTTTATCGATTTTTTTCAAAGTAATGTATCTATCCACAAAAATATAAAAACGGCACTATAATAACATATAGTGCCGCTTTAGGTTTGGATAGTTGTTTCTTAAAGATTGTTAGCTAGTGAGTGCTCGAAAATTAGCAAAAGCATCCAGTCCTCTAAATTTAGCGTCGGAGTGCATTTTAACAGAACTTTGATCTGCTTTTTTAATCCTAGATTTCAATACTTTAAGAAAACTCATGGAACACAAATTTGCCGCTTCTGTTGATTTTTTGTTCTTAATCATGTGGTAAGTTTTTTTTTACAACAAGCTTCTTTGTGCGGGTTCTTTTGGCAAGATTACCATTCAGCACAAATATAGTCGTTTATTCTAATACATCAAATATTTACAAAATTATTTAACGAAAACGCTGCCTTTTGAAGTATACCATATTGCGAATACCTTGTTGTGGCATATATAATTATAACGTATTGAGTGGATTATATATTTGAAGGGAGGAAAAAAATTATTCGCAAGTATAGGTTAAAGAAGCACATACTTCATAGTCTTTGAAAGAAAAAAAGTCTAAATCGGACAAAATCGAAGAATTATTGGCTAAATCTAGATTATTCGAGCATTTACAAAGCGTTTTGGGCTGGCTCAGTAAGAAGATTACGTCTTAGAACAGTGTATTTCTATAGATTTAAAGGGTATTTTAATGCGTAAAAAGGTAAATATGTAAAGGATTTGGCGCCATCCCGCTGAAAGAGCGTGACCGGGCTCTCCACTTTACTCCGATACTCAGGAGTAGATTCATCCAATAGTCTGCGTGATCTCCCCTTCGTACCTCGTGGAGCTCCCACAGGCTAGGATTCATACTACTCCTGAGCACCTCCGTGCTCGCTACGATCCCTTGTCGAAAAATTAAAGTATTACTCAAGGTCTTGCATGAGGGACAATTAAATGTAAAATGCAAAACTCTAAATGTAAAAGGGTAAGATCGAATCGGAAAGGATATGCTGTACTGCAAGGTCTTGGTCTCGTGAATAGTTCATTTCAAGGCGCAAAAGCTAGGTTTAAATAGCTTACTCAATCCTGAATAAGGTTAATGCATTCATTTCATATAGTGGCCGATTCAAAAAAATAATTGAATAGAAGACAACGCTAGACACGTATAGGACATCGAGGTTGAAAACCACTAGTGTCCGGTTAAAAAACAGGTCAAGATTAAAAAATCTCGACCTTAGGTGATAATTTTAGTCATCACACAGAAAAAATCACCATGTACAAAGATGACTATTTTACCGGACAGCCGGTCTTTACTCAGCTACTTTCGTTATTACTCTCTAAAAACTTTTTTTTGCGGTAAGGATAGGCAGGAATCCCGACTCGGTCGGGATGTGCTTGGCTGCTTTTTCAGCAGCCAAGTACCGAAGCGCAAGCGGAGTCCGAGATAGTCTGGCCCCTTTTGCGTAGGCTGTGGCGCGCTGGGAAAGGGGACCGCCCAAATAAGACATAAAAACACGTCCAATCAAGCTGTTCCTATCTAGGAGATTAACATGGCCATGAACTAGGCGATCGAATGGAGAAAATGCTCAAAATACCCTTATAAACTGCTATATTGGCCTACATTAGCCATGTACCTAGCTATAATCTACAAGCCTAGTACATATGCTTGTAACAAATAATTTAATCAAAACGTCCTATACTCGAATGACCGTTGAAGAATTTACAAATGATTTCATGTCGATGAAGCAAAGGCTGTATCGGCTTTCGCTCAGCATAGTAGGAAGTGCTATGGTAGCTGAAGATGTGGTGCAGGAAGTGATGATAAAGGTGTGGAACAAGCGAATCGAGGCTGCCAAGATAGAGAATAAGCCTGCTTGGGTCATGAAAATGACGCGCAATCTATCTATAGACAAACTGCGCTCAAAGCATGCAAAAACACAGGGTATACCTGAGGGATACGATGTGGTCAACAAGACCCATACACCTGAGACCATCACACAATCGAATGATACGGTCAGCAAAATCCATCAGATCATGGAACAGCTGCCAAAGATACAGCGGATGTGTATACAACTCAGAGACATAGAAGAAATGAAATATCAGGAGATCGCAGATATACTAGAAATCAGTATCGATCAAGTGAAAGTAAATATATATAGAGCTAGAAACTATATCAAAAAAGAATTTTTAAAAACCGATAGCTATGGAGTATAATAATATTAAGGACTTGATAGAAAAATATTGGGCTGGAGAGACCGACCTGCAGGAGGAATCTACACTCAAAACTTATTTTTCTAGTGCAGACGTGCATCCATCCTTGACTCAATACAAACCATTGTTTTCATATTTTCAAGAAGCGAAAAAGGAAGTACACTTAGACAGTATTGAAGCTGCCGTGATGGAACAAATCCAACACAAGGCAGTCCCTACAAAAGCAAAGGTTATCTCCCTAGGACGTATACTGAAAGTAGCTGCTGCTGCCTTAATTCTTCTGGGAGCCACTACAGTATTTTACAATCAAATGGTGCATAGTGGAGCAGGTGAAGTATCTAGTAATACGAAAATCTATGATAATAATCCTGAAGAGTCTTTGGAGGCTTATCTAGAATTGAAAGCTGCGCTCGCTTTAGTTTCGAATAAAATAGACGATGGCAAGAAGGAGGCAATGAAAGGACTATCAAGGACAAAGTCAATATCAATTATCAAATAATAATATTAGTACAACAATTTAAAAAAAGTAAAAATGAAATATATAATTATTCTTTTTATCACGGCTTTTTCACTGAATGTGCAAGCGCAATCAGATGCTATAGAAAAGTATTTTCAGCAGTATATAGACAATGAAGACTTTACGGTAGTGTACGTAAGTCCTAAAATGTTTAGCCTTATCTCTAAGTTGGACTTGAATGAGGTAGACAACGATCCAGAAGCGAAGATAGTCATGGAAACCATAAAAGACATCAAAGGTCTGCGTGTACTCAAAACGGACATCAATTCCCTAGCAAGATATAAAGAGGCGATGAATACCATCAATACTAAGGAATATGAGGTTTTGGTTACCGTCCGTGACAAGGACCAAAATGTCAATATCTGGGTAAAGGAAGATGCGGATAAGATTAGCGAATTGCTCTTGCTAGTGGGTGCAGTAGATGAATTTGTAATGCTCAGTTTTGTTGGCAATATAGATTTGGATAAGATCTCTAAGTTGGCGAACAATATCGACATCTCAGGCGCCGAACATCTCGAAAAAGTGGGATCTGGAAACTAATTCATTAATAACATTAAAAAGTCCAAAATGAAAACTGCTACTTTATTGCTCATACTATGTGGGCTGATGCTTGCCCCTGCGACATCGTTCGCACAGACTAAATCTATAAATACATTTTACAAGGGGTATAAAGGCCTTGATAAGAATGTAAAAATGACTATTCCTGGTTGGCTAATAGAGCTTGGCGCGGAGGTTGCCAAATGGAGTGTGGATACTCCAGAGGAGAAAGAAAGCCTAAATTTGCTAAAGAAGGTAAATAAACTGAAAGTACTCGCTTCTTCTGATCATAATCCAAAAAAAGCGGCAAAGATCAATGGACTATTTTCTCAATTGCGGGATGATTCGTTTGAAGATTTGGTCATGGTCAAAGAAGATGATACCATGGTAAATATCATGGTTCGAGGTGGAGATGACGACGAAAGGATTAGAAATTTGTTTGTCATGGTGAGAGAACCTGAAGAGATTCTCATGCTGAGCATGAAGACCAATATCAAAATGGAAGAGGTCAATGAATTGCTTCGTTTGATGGAAGATGACTACGACGTGGATATGAGGCTGGATTAGACTTAGATAGAGTATCAGGAAAGTAGACTCCGAAAACTCATGGAAACCTAAATGTCTCTTTTGGGGGATATTTCTCCTTTATTCAATCCGCAAGTTCTCGGAGAAGACTCAAGGGCAAACAAAAAAGTGTTCAGAATTTCTTCTGAACACTTTTTTTTATCTACTACATTTGTTTGATTTATAAATGTCTAGGCTGTAGTCGGAGTATCCTCTGACGTATCAGGCTTAACTTCTTCTTTAGCTTCTGGCTTAACTTCTTCTTTAGCAACTACCTTAGGTTTTGGGGGTGCTTTAGGAGCCATTTTCACTCTTACGGCATTGGGGCCTTTTAGTCCCATCTCTACCTCAAACTGCACCTTATCATTTTCGCTGATAGGTTCTGCGATATTATTGACGTGTACAAATACGCTTTCTTTAGTTTCTAAATCTGTGATAAAACCATACCCTTTTTCATCGTTGAAGAATTTAACTCTACCCGTTCTGATAGGGTCTAGCTCAGCTTCAGTTCTAACGGCTGCACCGATTACGATATCTTCGAGTTTGATATCTACTTTCATCTTTAAAGGGTCTGGCTTCTCACTGGTAAGGTTACCATTCTCATCCACATAAGAAATCATATCCTCAAAACTCTTTGGTCCATTTTCTGCCTTTTCTACCTTACGCTGCTCACGTCTTTCTCTCTTTTCTTTACGTTTTTTTAGTCTCTTTTTCTCTTTTTCTTTCTTGTTAAAGGATTCTTGTGATTTACCC
>CAYZUW010000033.1:11292-18993 GCA_964481325.1 uncultured Saprospiraceae bacterium | reverse complement strand
TTACTTCTTTAGATTAACTACTGAAAGAGGTGTAGCTACTGAAAAAATTATGGTTAGGAACTAATAACTAGTTCACATTCCAAATATTAAATATCTTAGAAAGGAACGTTGATGTAAAATCAGCGTTCTTTTTTATTTTTACCTTCAGAATCGTGGAATAATAAATATACACTCCACAATAAATTAGGATATTCACTTGGAAACTATACAAATTGATGTTTTATCAGAACTACCCGCTGCGGCTCAAGAGATAGTAAGCAGACTCAAAAAGGTTAGAAAGGTCTTTTTCTACGGTGAAGTTGGTGCTGGAAAAACTACACTTATTAAAGAAATCTGCAAGCAGCTAGGACTACAAGATGAGATTACATCTCCTAGCTATCCAATTATCAATCAGTATAGTTGGGCTATAAATGGTGAAAATAAACGACTAAATCACATAGATCTATATAGATTGAATGATATAGAGGAAGCATTAAACTTAGGAATAGAAGATTATCTTGACGATGATTCATACTGTTTTATAGAGTGGCCTGCCTTGATTGAGCCTATTATTGGAGATAATTTATTGAAAATAAAGATTCTACACAATGAGGATTCAAGTCGAAAAATCCTATTTTTGTAAAGACTGCGTATATCCATCCGATGGAGCAGTACTAAATTTTCGATTTCTACTTAAATTAAATCTGCTACATGGCCAAGCAAAAGCGAATTCCCTTACCAAAAGAATTTACTGAAAGTCAAATGCAGACTCAAACAGAGATGCTGCAATTGAGTAAAAAATCGAAGCAACTATTCATTGGAATACCCAAAGAAGAAAGCCCTTCTGAAAATAGAGTAGCCCTAGTGCCTGCGTCAGTAGCTAGTCTTATCGCGCATGGGCACAGAGTAGTCATCGAAACGGGTGCTGGAACAAAGTCGGCATACGCAGACAATAAGTACTCAGAAGTAGGTGCCGATATCGCCTATAGCAAAGAACAGGTATACAAATCTGATATCATCATTAAAGTTTCTCCATTGACTATAGAGGAAATTGATATTTGTCAAACTGGGCAAACTATTATCTCTCCTATCCAAATACCTAGTCTCAGTGCGGATTACATCCACAAACTGAAGGAGAAAAAGGTCATCGCCTTAGCTATGGAGTATATCCAAGATGAGGTAGGTTCATACCCAGTTGTTAGGATTATGAGTGAGATAGCAGGTACAAGTGCCGTGACCACTGCTGCCTCTCTGTTAAGTAAGTCTAGAGGAGGTAAGGGTATTTTATTAGGTGGCGTCTCTGGCGTACCTCCAGCAAAGGTGGTCATATTAGGAGCAGGTGTAGTTGCCGAATTTGCTATTCGCGCTTGTCTTGGCGTTGGAGCAGATGTCAGAGTATTTGATAATAACGTGTACAAACTGATGCGCCTCCAAAACATCTTAGGTCGTAGACTAAATACCTCTACGCTCAACCCTATGCAGCTCGAAAAAGAAATCATTAGCGCAGAGGTCGTCATAGGAGCTATTCATTCTGAATCCAGTCGTTCTCCCTTATTAGTTTCGGAAGATATTATATCCAAAATGAAAGATGGTTCCGTACTGATAGATGTTAGTATCGATCAAGGGGGATGCTTTGAAACCTCTGAATTAACAGATATTGCTAATCCAACATTTGAGAAGCATGGTGTTATTCACTATTGTGTTCCAAACATTGCTTCGCAAGTCCCCCGTACTGCTTCTATAGCCGTGAGCAACATACTTACACCCATCTTACTACAAGCGGGTACAATGGGTAGTATAGAAGATTTACTCTATCAACATAAAGGTATAAGACACGGAGTATATATTTTCAAAGGTACCTTGACCAACGAGTATCTTGGTAAGCGATATGGCATTCATTGTACCAATCTAGATTTATTGATCGCCAGCGCGATGTAACCGAGCGTTACGCAGTAATTTTGGTAGTGGACCAAAAATAGCGAGGGCACCGAGGCACCCTTGCCGAGGGGGGCGATGGCTTCGATAAGCTAACGAAATTTACAAAACGTAAATCCAAACCCTTGCCTAAGCGGACTTTTTCACTTTTACATTTTACATTTAAAATTTTTCGGTTTTACATTTACCCCCCTTGCAGGGCGAGGACTTGGACACTTGTATTGCATCTATGGCTGGAGCCCTTGCGTTAACCTTGTGGCCTTGATCTCAAGCTTGCTACAGCATTCTGCGGCTGCAGCATTTTCTTTCAGTTCTTAGGTTCTGCCTTCTTTGCTAACTGCCGGGAACTTTCATTTGGTAGTAAAGAATCAAAAAATGGTTTTTATATGCTATAATTTACGGACTTTCTAGCTGTATAAGGGGTTGACTTATTTACAAAGGACAAGATTTAAAATTGCTCCAAGTTTTCGTATCTCTAAGATGTGTCCTAACATAAGGGCTGGAGCCATAGACGAACGGAGAAATTAGGTACTAGGAGCAATTCATACGACAACATGGACGAACGTATAGAATCGATGGTTACAATCATCGACTAACTTCATTTTTTTGTTTTATGAAAAAACAGACATTAGTACAAAAAAGGAATTAGGTTTTTTGTCTTAGCAATTAGCCGCCAATAGCTAAAGGCTATCAGCTAAAAGCTTTTTCTCTTTTACATTTTTCATTGTATCACCCATAAAAAAAGGCCTGAAACAAACGCTCCAAGCCTTTTAATTATTTCTCTATTTACAAAACCTATCCTACTGCCTCCTCTACCTTAAATAAATTCTTCATAGCCACTTTCTCTCTAATGATGTTAGCCACTTCACTAATCGCGACTCTCTCTTGCTTCATGCTATCTCTATCTCGGATAGTCACCGTATTATCTTCGAGCGTATCAAAATCAATCGTAACACAGAACGGGGTACCTATCGCATCTTGTCTTCTATACCTTCTTCCGATAGCATCTTTTTCATCGTACTGACAATTGAAATCAAATTTTAATTCATTCAATACCTCTCTTGCCTTTTGAGTCAATGGTTCTTTATTTTTCAACAGTGGCATTACAGCACACTTTATCGGAGCGATTGCATAAGGCAATTTCAACAATACCCTTGTCGAATCTTTCCCATCCGCATCAGGCACCGTCTCTTCTTGAAGTGCATTGCCCATCATCGCCAAGAACATTCTATCACATCCTAAAGAAGTTTCTACAACATATGGCACGTAACTTTCATTGCTCTCAGGATCGAAGTATTGGAGTTTTTTACCAGACAAGTCTTGGTGTGCTCCCAAATCAAAATCTGTCCTAGAGTGAATTCCTTCTAACTCTCTAAATCCGAATGGAAATTCAAACTCTATATCCACAGCTGCGTCAGCGTAATGCGCCAATTTTTCATGATCATGGTATCTCAACTTGGAAGCATCCGTACCTAAGGCTTTATGCCAATTGAGTCTGGCTTCTTTCCAGTGCGCATACCATTCTTGTTGTGTGCCTGGCTTTACAAAAAACTGCATCTCCAATTGCTCAAACTCTCGCATACGGAAAATAAACTGTCTTGCGACAATTTCATTTCTAAACGCTTTCCCTATTTGGGCGATACCAAAAGGCAACTTCTGTCTAGATGTTTTTTGCACATTCAAATAATTCACAAAGATACCTTGAGCTGTTTCGGGTCTCAAATACAGCTTGCTTTCTTCGCCCGCTATATTCCCCAGTTGCGTATCAAACATCAAATTAAACTGGCGGATGTCTGTCCAATTTTTTGATCCAGATACAGGACAAGTAATCTCCAATTCTTCTATCATCTCCTTAAGGGCAGCCATATCCTCTGCTTTAAGCAGGTCATTCATTCTTCCTAGCGTTGCATCTATCTTAGCCTGACGATCAAGAATTCTCTGATTGGTGCTTCTAAATTGTGCTTCATCAAAAGAGTCTCCAAATTTCTTGGCCGCCTTGACAACATCCTTTTTGATCTTATTCTCGATCTTCTCACAGTACTCCTCTATCAGTTGATCTGCTCGATATCGTTTGTTGCTATCTTTATTATCTAGCATTGGATCGCTAAAAGCATCGACGTGTCCTGAAGCCTTCCAAACCTTGGGGCTCATAAAAATAGCAGAATCAATACCAACTATATTTTCATGCATCTGCGTCATAGCCATCCACCAATATTGCTTGATATTGTTCTTCAACTCTACACCATAAGGACCATAATCATATACCGCAGCCAAGCCATCATAAATCTCTGATGATTGGTAGATAAATCCATATTCCTTACAATGGGAAACTAGTTTTTTAAATTGCTCGTTTTGCTGAGACATATTTTTAGGTATTAGGTGTTAGGTGTTAGGTGTTAGGTACTAGGTCTTAGCTGTTATCTTAATTCCTATTACCGTTTAATATTTTATTTAATTAGTTATTTATGTATTCGTTTAGTTGTTTATCTGTGTGCGCGCATAGTTGCGTATCTAAATTCTAAGACCTAAAAGCTAACTCCTAGACTTATATTTCACTTGTAAAATGAAACGCCACTTCAGGGTGATTTTCTTGCGCCAACTTCAGCGACCAGCTAGATTCTGCCAGATATACTAGGCTATCTTTTGTATCCGTAGCTAAATCTCTCTTGCGCTTCGTTTCAAATTCCTTCATAGCAGTTTCGTTTTCACTAGACACCCAACATGCTTTATGTAGGTTGACTGGCTCATAGGTTACGCTCGCCCCATATTCATGTTTGAGTCGATACTGTATCACGTCGAACTGCAGCGCCCCTACTACTCCTACAATCTTTTGATTCGTAGAGTTACGTGTAAACAATTGCGCTACTCCCTCATCCATTAATTGTACCAATCCTTTGTTCAACTGTTTCGTCTTAAGGGGATCTTTATTGACCACATATCTAAACATTTCTGGCGAAAAACTAGGCAAACCTTTAAAATGTAGCGCTTCTCCTTCCGTCAGGCTATCCCCTATTTTGAAATTCCCAGAATCGTATAGACCTACTACGTCACCAGGGTAAGCCGCATCAATTACCTCCTTCTTGGCTGCCATGAAAGTAGTAGGATTAGAAAACTTCATTTTCTTATTCTGACGTACATGATGATAGTTGGTGTTGCGCTCAAAAGTCCCAGAGCAGATTCGCATAAACGCAATTCTATCTCTATGTCTAGGATCTATATTCGCATGGATCTTAAATACGAATCCCGAAAACTTATCTTCCAAAGGATCTACCATACGCTCTTCAGTAGGACGGGGCAGTGGAAATGGTGCGATATCTACAAAACAATCTAGCAACTCACGAACCCCAAAATTATTCACTGCAGAACCAAAAAACACAGGCGATAACTCCCCTTTGGTATATGCTTCTTTATCAAATTCTGGATATACCGCAGAGATGACTTCTTCTTCTTCACGCAATGTATTCGCAGCTTCTTCCCCTACTATATCTACCAAAGCTGGATCCGCCAAATCGGTAAACTCCACTTTTTCCCCATCTTGCTTTCCATGCGGTTGAAAGAGTACAAGCTTTTTCTCATACATGCTATACACTCCTTTAAACCGCTTTCCCATACCTATCGGCCAAGACAAAGGACAAACCTTCAAGCCTAATTTTGATTCTATTTCATCGAGCAATTCTTCGCCATCTTTTCCCTCTCTATCTAGCTTATTGACAAAAACGATAATCGGTGTATTTCGCATACGACACACTTTGACCAACTTTTCCGTTTGCTCCTCTACCCCTTTGGCTACATCGATGACCACAATCACACTATCTACTGCTGTCAAAGTTCTAAACGTATCTTCCGCAAAATCCTTGTGACCTGGTGTATCCAAGATATTAATCTTGAGATTTTTGTACTCAAAGCCCATTACAGAGGTCGCCACAGAAATCCCTCTCTGCTTTTCGATCTCCATAAAATCCGAGGTGGCAGACTTCTTGATCTTGTTGGACTTAACCGCCCCGGCCACTTGAATAGCACCACCAAAAAGCAGCAGCTTCTCGGTCAGCGTCGTCTTCCCAGCATCTGGGTGACTCACGATACCGAATGTTCGCCGTCTCTTTATCTCTTCTATCAGATTACCTGCCATTTTATTCTTGAATGATGAGTCCAGTCCGTTTCCAGAATGGACTCGATGATTTGGCTGCAAAAATAGGTATTTACCACCTCATTTGTACGATTTATAAGACTAAATCTAAGGGGTTTATAAAGGAGAAAGGTTTTTTGGGTGTGTCCGCTGACTAGGAGATTCTTACCGTTAAAAAACGGAAAGAATCTCCTAGTCAGGGTCGTGCTATCCATGACTTCGCTACGGTCCTTCGGACTTGGGCTAGCTTATACAAATGGCTATGCAACGCCCACTCATTCCTATCACTCACACAAAAATTTAGCAAATAAAAGTATCTGATGAATACAGGGCACCTCTATTATGATTAAACAGAAAATCCCTTATATTTAACAATGGTTCGGTAATTAAATTTTAAATCGCTGACAGCTAGAATGTTATGACCTCATAAAAAGGCTTCACAATTGGCTAAAATCCAGGTGCTTACTGCTCGTCGATTTATAATTTTCTAATAATTACCTAACCATTCATTTAATGTAGTTTCAAACTATTTTGATAAGATCAAAAACAACAAAACATGAAAACCTCTACCCTATTCTCTCTGACATTAGCCTTAGGCATACTTAGCCATTGTACAGTAAGTCCCTCCAATAGCAGATTCATCTCTGCAGATCGATCTTCTATCTCTGGTCCAGCCAATCCCAAACCAGGATCATGCTATGCGAAATGCTTGATGCCAGATCAAGTGAGCTCAAATTCTCAACTATTAGCTGTATTCACGGGAGATGAAGCCTTTGAAGATGTTGAGTTAGAAACTAGAGAAATCACCATTAGCCCTGCAAGGCAAAAATGGGAAAAGAAAGCAATAGAAAGGGATTGCTTATCTGCTGATCCAAATGATTGTCTAGTATGGTGTCAAGTAGAGGTTCCGGCTGAAATAGAAACATACAAGATTTTATTAGACACCACCCAATCCTCTAATTTTGAAATGATGGACATCAAACAAGAAAAGCTTGTTTCCAAAGGAGGACATACGGAATGGAAAGAAATTCTTTGCAATAATCAGATTACAAAAGACCTTATTAGTGAGCTTCAAACCTCTTTAAAAAATCAAAATTTTTATAATGCAGAAACTACATCCACACTAGATTCTAAAACAAGAAATGCACTCGCTGAATTTCAACGTGCTAATTATCTTCCAATTGGACAATTGGATTTTGAAACCTTAGACGCACTTGGAGTAGCTTATTGATACTTAAAATAAACTAGCATGAAATGCTTAATATTTTTAATCTTACCGTTCATTATTATTTCAACTTACTCGACTTCTTTGGCACAACCAAGAGGTCTTCCAGTAAATCATGAGCCTGGAAAATGTTATGCAAAATGCTTAATGCCAGAAGGGAGCCTTGTATGGGAAGAAATTGTATGTAACAATCAGGTTACTAATTCATTTATTCTAGAATTACAGACTGCTTTTAAAAATAGAAACTATTATCTAGGAGAATTAGATGAACAATTTTCAGAAGATTGAAAAAAAGGATTGAAAAAATTCCAAATAGATAACCAGTTACCTGTAGGGCAATTGGATAAGAAAACGCTGTCTTCTTTAGATATTTTATTTGGAAAAGAATTGGACGAAAAGAGAAAGCAAGAAAAGAGAAAGCAAGAAAAGAAAGCTA
>CAYZUW010000033.1:0-11192 GCA_964481325.1 uncultured Saprospiraceae bacterium | reverse complement strand
AAGAAAGCTAAGAAAGAAGCAAAACGAAAAGGATAGCTTTAGTCCATTCGATCGAGCCATAAAAACTGCCTTTGCAAATAGAACATGAGATACTCTTCAGGCAATAAACGATATAACAATAGCTTCATTCGCTCTTCGTCAGAACACTAATTCTCTCCCATTTAACCAATTTGAGCCTGAGACCAAATACGTATCAGAAATAAATTTTTAACTTGCTACTTCTTAAAGAAAAGCATAATTTATATTAACAAAACAAAAATCATGAGAGTCAAAAATCTAGCCTTAACCTTTTTTGCCATTGCCTTTTGCCTGACACAATTCTCTTGCATTAGTTCAAGTACTTATCGTGCTGCCCAGCCTAAACCATTTTTCAGTGATTTAGCCCTGCCTCCTCCCTCTAAAAATGGAGAGTGCTATGTTAAATATGTTACCAAAGATATTTATAAGGCGGAGAAGACAGAATACTTTGTCTTTACAGGAACTGACATGATGGAAAATAAATACATAGAAACCAAAACAGTAGTCATATCTCCCAAGACATCAAAATGGGTAAAAAAGAAAAAATATCCAGATTGTGTTTCAAGCAATCCACATGACTGCATTGTTGCTTGCTTTGAAGAAACCCCGGAAGTAACAAAAAAGCTTAATATCGTAACCGACACAACACAAGTCAAAGATTTTAAGGTGGAGACTATAGAGTTTAAAAAATTAATCGAGAAGGGAGGCCAACAAATGTGGTTAGGCGTAGTTTGTCGAAATAAGCTAACACCAAATTTCATCAAGAGATTGCAAAGAGCGTTACAAGAAGTAGGATCTTATGATGGTGAAATTAGTGGAGAGTTGTTTGGTGACACACTTGAAAGTCTCAAAGCCTACCAAACGAATCATAATTTGCCAGTTGGTTTTGTAGATCTAGAATCGATGCGAAGTTTAGGTTTGTAAATAAGAAGGCTATCTTACTAAAGTAACATCCCCTTTATAAAATGCAGTCGTCCCGTCTATGAACTCTACTGTAGCATGGTACACAAAAACGCCGGGATTCATATCCTCTCCTCTGAAACTTCCGTCCCAACCTAATTCTGTTTCATTGGGTAAAAAGTCATAGCGGACGAATAACTCTGTTCCCCACCGATCGTAGACATGCAATTCATTTATCATTGGGCTAAACCTAGATTCCGAATACAGTGTAAACGAGTCATTGATTCCATCTCCATTAGGAGAAAAGGCATTTGGTACATATACACTTTGCTCAGTATCCACATGAATAGTGACTTCATCTATATTTGTACAGCCATTTTCATCTACTACATAGATTGTATAGGTTCCTGTTTCAGTTGGGAAAAAGCTTTGCAAGAGGCAATCGTCACAATCTGTATCTAGATTATCTGACCATATAATAGAATCTATATTTTGGCCTGGTAAATTTAATTGTGCATTTAGTTGTGCAATATCTCCTAGTTCGATAAAAATATCTTCCCCTAATTCTACCTGCACGGCTGTAGGCATATCCAGCGAAAATCCGTCTTCAACTACACAACCATTTGCATCCACTACCACAGTTGTGTAAGTCCCCTCTTCTAGATTCATAAAGGAATTTTCGTCTTGAGCGTCACCTCCATTCAATGAATAGGTATAAGGCGCAACACCCCCTGCAGCATCGATAAATACAATCCCGCTCTGATCATCATCACATGCCAAATCTATCGGCTCAAGACTTAGATCAAGCGCTGGTGGTTCAGTTATCTCTACCTCTGTAATATCAATGCAGTTATTCGCATCCGTCAAGGTAACACTATACATACCAGGAATAAGATTTTGAATATCTTGTGTATTCTCCCCATTAGACCAAATATAAGTATAGGGCATCGTACCTCCTGAACCCATGACACTTGCCGAGCCATTTGCAGCACCAAAACAATCTATACTAAAACCAGAATTATTTAATGGAGCTTCTGCAACTACATTGGGTGTTTCGAACTCAAGAAGGTCAGCATTGACTTCAGTACTATTATTGTTTGCGTCAACAATTTGAACAGTATAACTTCCAGGCAATAAATCAGTAATTTCGAAAACACCTAAATCAGCTTGAGCACTTCCATTAGATGGGCCAGACCAGTTCAAAGTAAAAGGAGGACTCCCCACTAATATTTCTATGTTCAAAGTTCCTAAAGTCTCTGTACAAGGTATAGTCATTCCTTGTGCTTCAGCAACTACAAAGCACTGTGCAGCGGGTAACAAAATGGTGTTTATGGTAATGGTACTATCACAACCATTTTTATCACTCAAGATGACGATTTCTTGCCCTACTTGATCTTCCATACAAGTAAACTCTTCCAATAATTGTTCACTCTGTTCATGCACCACTAAATTTGTAATTATGACACTATCACAGCCTTGAGAAGATAGAAATGCATCCATATAAGTTCCCGGGCTATCATAACTCGAAGTCCCTACTTCGTATGAATCTCCTTCACATATTTCTATATCAAACTCCATTTCGAAAATCTCTGATATCGTCAAGTCTAAAGTAACTAAACTATCACAGCCAGTTTCTCCTATCATTAATACTTCATAAAAGCCAGTTTCGAAAAATTCTTCATTACCAATGTTAACACTTTCACCTTCACATAGATCTTCATTCAAATTGGTCATTACCATATCGGCGATAACAAGATTTAATTCTACAATACTGTCACAGCCATTTACGGAAGTAAACTGATTGCTATACAATCCTGGTTCCGAATAAATAGAATCTCCAAGCAAAAAAGTACTACCAAAACAAATGGCTTCATCTAAGGACGTTACAAATTCACTAATTACTTCTAAATCTAATATAACTAAGGAGTCGCAGCCCTTCGAACTAATAAGCGGGAATTCATAAACACCTGTTTCATCAAATTGCTGGCCAGCAAATTCAAACGACTCAGAATCACAAATAGCAACTTCATTAATAAATTCGAATTCTTCGTTTACTATTAAATCTAATACAACAACACTATCGCAACCTTGCGAGGTGCTTAAAGTTGTAGTGTGCGTGCCGGTAGTTGAATAACTCGTATTTCCAACCATTACTTCTCCACCATCACAAACTTCTCTTTCAATATTAATTAAAGCTGGTTGGTAAACCGTCAAATCCAAAGTCACTAAACTATCACAAGCATTGACTGAAGTAAGCTGTATTTCAAATACGCCTTCTTGTGTAAAAATTTCACCTCCTAGAGAAATCTCCTCTCCAAAACAAATTTCATTTTCTATAAAGGAATCAAAAACTGGATTCACACTTAGTTCTATAGTGACTATACTATCGCAGCCATTGGATGTCAATAAATTCTCAGTGAAGATTCCTGCTTCTGAATAGGTATTCGTTCCACTTGTATAGGTATCTCCTTCGCATATAATTGGAGTGAGCTGTTGTTCAACCCTATTAAACTCCGTAATTTCAAGATTAATTAAGCTATCGCAGCCATCCTGACCTTCAATAAATATTTCAAAATTACCTCCTTCTGAATATTCCGTATTATTAAAAGTGAATGTTCCACCATCACAAATTGTTTCTTCGATATCAATCATAAAGGTTGGTGCTACATCCAAATCTAAGGTAACAAGACTATCGCAGCCATTGATAGCTACAAATTGCTCTTCGTAAATACCTGCTTCCGAATATGATGTGCCTCCAAAGAGATACTCGGTTCCTTCACATATTGTTAATTCTATAGATTCTTCAAAAGTTTCTCGCACTATAATATCTAAGATAATAGTACTATCACAATCATTGATGGTGGACAGATGTTGTTCGTACCTCCCTTCATCGGTGACAGTCATATTTCCAAAACTAAATGAATCTCCTCGACAAATTTCTTCTTGAACCAATACTTCATACACTTCACCGACTAGTAAATTAAGATTGATAATACTGTCACAATTATTTGAGCTGACAAACATGTCACTATAAACTCCAGTTTCATTGTATTCAGATGTACCTACAAAAACAGATTCGCCGTCACATATAAATCTTTCAATTGTTTCTTCAAAGATTTCATTGACTGTCAAATCAAGAGACAAGAGGCTATCACATCCATTGGATGCAGAATACATTATTTCATAAGTTCCTGCTTCCGAAAAAACAGTGCCGTCTGGTAGCATGAATTCTTCATTCGCACAAATTTCTTCTACGAAAAAGCTCTCCGTATTTTCAAAAATGTTGACAGTTAAATTTACAATAGAGTCACAGCCACCCAATGCCTGAAAAGTTAATTCATATTCTCCAGCTTCAGAAAACATTGATCCATCTGACATCGTCAAAATCTCTCCTTCGCATAAATCTTCTTCCACATCAATTTCTATTTCTTCAATAACCTCTAATGTCAATATCAAGATACTATCACATCCATTAATAGTGCTAAAATCTTGTGTATACACTCCCGACTCCGTATAAACTATACCATTCAATTCAAATTCATTGTCACTGCATATACTGCCCTTTAGCATGACTTGCGTATCTCTATTTACAGTTAAATTGATTGTATATATACTATCACAACCTGCAGTAGTGAGATACTCAACCGTATATGTACCTTCCTCCTCATATGCGACATCATCAAACACAAAACTAAATCCTTCGCATATAGATTGGTTGATGGTATCGCTAAAGTTTGGGTTCAAACTCAAGTCAAGCACAATGGTACTATCACATCCATTCTCAGTCGTAAATTCAAATTCATAAATATCAGACTCCGTATATGTTGTTCCTTCGAAAACAAATTCAGACTCTCCACAGGTTTCCACTACTAAAAGGGAATCAAAAGATGGGCTTACTTCAATATTGAGTATTATTGTGCTATCACAACCATTGGCCGCAAAGAATTCAAATTCATGAGTTCCTGCTTCGGTATAAGTGACACCATCGTAGACTACTTCCTCGCCTTCGCAAATACTTTCATTAATGATTACTTCAGAAACTGGAAAATAATATACAGTGGCTTCTTCACAAAGCCGCAGTACCATATCTAAGCAAATGCTGTACACAAATGAATCTGGAACCGTCTCGTCATCCGATAAATAAAAGACAGAACCATTTTGTTCTGTATAAAATAACATACCATTCGTAGGTTCTTGAACTACTGTAAAGCTCGAGTTATCTAATTCTGCAAAAGAATGAGAATCATTTAGCAATATAGATGATGCTCCTCCATCATTATCAATACAAATAAAGTCATCTGCTGGAAATAGACTTGGAAAAGGCGGTTGGGCACATGGGCAAGATGCCCCATCATTAGTTCTTGTGTTTGGTCCTGCTAATAATAAAATGGCATCTTTATTAAGAATATCTATTCTATAAATATTACCCGAGGTATTATTTGAAACATACAATTGTCCATTAATATCTGTAAAAGCTCCTCCAAATGTTCTATTTTCATTTTCTAGTCCTGTCAGAAGTTCTCTACTTACAGATAAATCAACAGGATCAAAAGCATATAAGAAATCATCTCCAACACCAAAAAACTTACCTTCACATTCTAAATACACCCAGTCAGCTGAACCAAATCGTGTAGCAGTGCTTATAAACAATTGCTCAACATCTAGTGTATTTACATCAATTCTAAAAACACTCCCTTCATCGATAGTGGTAACATAATAATTCCCCTCAAGATCAAAGCTGCCAACGTAAAGGTTTCTATTTATATTTATATTCAATACACCCAAATCTGCCATCGAACCATTCGTATCGAATCTAATCAGCCGATTGTCTCCAACAGATATGGCGTACAGAAACCCATCTTGAACATTAAAAGCTGTAGCATTTACTTCAAATCCAAAAACTGTAATTAGTGTAAAGCCTAGTTCAAATCCATCGAAACTGTACTGAACCAACTTTCCATCACCATCAACGGTTTGATAAAAACCTGGCTCACAACTTGAATTTTCACAAATAAGGGGTGGGTCTGTTGGGTCATCTAATAAAGTAGAATTTCCTAGAAGAGAATTTATAAAAACAACAGAACAAAGGAATACAAGAACAAAAACACCTTTAGGTATAGGCGTCCTAAGAGAATATCGCGAGATGCAAAATCTTCCTTGATTCATTGTTTTAGTGGTTTTATTTTTTTAAAGATAAGAATTTACTCTTAAGATTTACTATGCAATAGAAAAAAACGCTCTTAAATTGACTAGTTTGACCAAACGGCATAGCCTTGCCTTCGAAGTTCTAAGGTGAGTTTCTTTTCCAAGGCTAAACCATCTGCTTTCGTCTGAACGGGCGCTAAATGAGAATATAGGCTAGGTCTCAAAAATTTGCCATATTTCTGAACCAGCTTAGAGGCTAACTTATATCCTTTTTTATTAATATATCCTGATACGTGTTGGTCGAATCTCTCCTTTGGAGTCTTGCTGGTCATACCTACATATAGGCACTCAAGTACTGGATTGAATTGTGGATTTGCGTTTCGAAAACGTGCACTTTCGTTGAATACCTTTCGATTGAGTTCTACGACGTAAACTTGGTACTTAGGCATATATCATTATACTGTTTCACTAGGAAAAAGTTAAATTTAGTGTATTAAAAAACAAAAGAGACTTGACTCTTCTGAGCTAGGGGTGACCAAACGATGCAAAGCAAAAAAGATACAGTGTATCTTTTTAGTGAGGAAACAGAGACAAACTTGTCGAGGCATGAAAAATCCTCCTTTTGTGATACCACAAATGCGGGCTAGCATGGAGGTGTTATATTTGTGGTATGAGAGCTCCAAAAAAATTAAAAATCTACCAGCCACCTACGCCACCACCGCCACCGCCGCCGCCAGAAAAACCACCACCGCCACCACCGCTACCACTTGATGGTTGTGGTTTAGTACCCGCAGAAGATATTCCTCTAGAAAAACCTTGATGGAAATTTGAAGAAGGCAAATATCCTCCATTCCAGCTTGGTGCATACTTGGAATCGTCAAGTAATTTAGAAAAAGAATCCGACCAATTCGATTCCACACCTAGAGCATATGCATAAGGCAGCAAGGATTCAAAATGTTCAATATCCCTAGCCGGAGGATCATCAAGTTGGGTTACCTCAGAAATTTTCATTGCAATGTATTTCTTTAATGCTCCAATCTCGCCTTGAAGATTAAGCTTTTCGACAGTAGGTTGAATGATCAAATATCGATATAAAAGTAGACTCGCAATACTTATGGGAATAAACCAAGCGAGATTTGAAAAATGAGGATAGCTGTTGATTTCTATCGTATTGGCTAATATACTAGAAGTAACAAGTACAAAGAGTAGAATCAATATTGGAAAGAATACAAATACGAGATTATTCCCTTGTTTGACAAAATCCTGATGTTGAGATGCGATAGCATTTTGATGTGCTCGAATTGCCTTCTTTACAATAGAATTGTATTCTCCATCTAAATAAATTGTTGCCCCACTTGCAAATAAATGTTGCATTAAGCGGTACTGCTCCTGTGGCAAATCATTGGTTTTCTCTTTTAGCTTGTGGATGGTGAACACCTTACTGGAGAACAAACCCGATTCACCTTTCTCTGCAATTTCAACATATCCTTTTACAGACAAGTCAATAAATGAACTAGTCAATGCACGCGACTGAGATCTTTCATAAAAAATGTAATTGATAGAAGCAGGAGACATATTTTCAGGGACATCGTACAACAAATCTGAAGACTTTGGTTTTGGATCTATGCCGTATTTCATCCAAGTGATCACAAAGTAAAATAGCATAGCTAGTCCCCCTAAAGCAAGAGTCAGTAAGGAACTTTTCTTTTCAAAAAAAGTAGGCGTATCTACAGAACCTTCATTTAGATTAATTTCTACCGTCGCAGCTTCTTTCGGAAGTAAACCATCAGGAATGGAGAACATAATTTTATTGTCATTCTTAATTGTATTTACTCTACTTTGATCTTCATCAGATCCGTATTCTCCAAGGTACATTTTTGCATCTTTCAGCCCGATTTCTTCACTAGCATTTAGCGTAATGTTTGCTTCTTTAGAACTAAAAATAACATCATTTCCGATGGCATTCCATCGCAATTGTATTCCATTGGATCCGACCATTATCTGGTTAGGCACTTCGTAAGTAAGAGTGTAATTGTATGTGCCTGGTTCAAGAAATACATCTTTTTTGCCAATATAATAAACCAAATAATCATCGATTCTTTCTTTTATGAAAGGCTCTTTTTGACCATCTCTAAGAATTTGAACATTTTTGTACTTGGTGTTAAATTTTTGTCCATCGATACTTCGATAGGTAGGAAGACTGCGCGTGATTCCTCTTTTAATCTTCTCTCCTAGAGCAGTGACTTTTATGTTTTCTATTACTTGTATCGATCTGTCTTTATTGAGTACGATCTCCACATCAAAACTTTGGATGTGTTCTGAATTTTGGGCAAAAAATGTAAAAGACAGAAATAGAAGTGTGACTAAGCAGTATAATGATTTTTTCATGCCTTGGTATCTTTAAGTATGTCTGAAAATAGAAAGGATTTTATTTTTACTACAACTTTTTAGACAAACATGCTTTTTTTGATATACTTATACTCAATGGAAATTGAATATTAAAATTTTCGTTTTTATGTAGAAAGTATTGTTTTCACTAATGCGGCTGTCGCTTTACGCTTGCCAATTTTTTGCATCAGTTTTTCGAATGGGTATCTAAAATCACAACCAGATTGCCAAGCAGAACAGCCGTAGGCTGTTTTACCTTTTAATATCTGCCCTACTTTACATTTTGGGCAAAGCATACTGGATTTCTTTTTGACTGATTTTACACTCTTAGGCATTTTCGCTTTGGGCGGAATTAGGCTTAATTGATAGTTGGTATCAAAACGAACGACACCATCTACTTTTTGACTGCCTCTTTTGAAGCCCTTTAAATTAACAGTGCTTCCTTTATTCATAAGACGAAGTAGTTGGTTTTCGGACAGCTTCTTCCCCATAAATTCGAAAGGCAATTTGAAATCACAACCTGCATTCCATTGGGAACAGCCGTACGCCGACTTTCCTTTTAATAAGGTGCCTCTTTTACATTTGGGGCATGCGCATTCGCTTAGCGAGGCTTTTTTAGCTGAAGGCTTAGTTTTAGGTTTTGTAATTGCCTTCTTCGTTCCTTTATTGGCGTACGATTTAGAATATTTTGATTTTCGACTTGGCACCTTGCTCGTATCAATCTTACTGATGCTATTAGACATACGTACAGAATCTACTAATTCTGCAGTCATATTTTTCATTTCATCGATGAAAGTAGCAGCGTTATATTCTCGCTTTTCTATGAGTCGAATTTTCTTTTCCCAACGTCCAGTCAACTCAGCTGATTTTAGCAGAGGATTTTCTATAGTCTCAATGAGTTGAACACCTAAATCTGTTGGATGAATAGCTTTCTTCTTTCGTATGGTATACTTACGTCTGAATAAAGTCTCAATGATAGCCGCTCTTGTTGACGGTCTACCGATGCCATTTTCTTTCATCAATTGATGTAGTTCATCATCGTCTACCGTTTTACCTGCCGTCTCCATAGCGCGCAACAAGGTAGCTTCCGTGTAGTATTTTGGCGGCTGGGTTTGTTTCTCTACTAGAGATGGCTCATGCGGTCCAGATTCTCCTTGCGTGAATGCAGGTAATATTTTTTCTTCTTTCTTTTTTGAGCCATTCGTATTGTCTGTGCTGTTTGTGTTTTCTCTCTTAGGGTACACCGCTCGCCAACCCGGATCCTCAATTTCTTTGCCCGTTGCTTTAAATTTTATTTGATTCGCTTCTCCTATGACTGTTGTATTATGCACAATACAGTCTGGGTAAAAGTTAGCGATAAAGCGTTTGCAAATAACATCGTAGATATTCCATTCGTCTGAGACTAAATTGAGCTGCACACCTGTAGGAATAATAGCGTGGTGATCGGTTACTTTCTTATCATCAAATACTCTTTTAGTTTTACGAATGCTTGTACCCATTAAGGGTTGAACCAATGCACTATATCCGCTCATACCCTTCAGGATGCCCCCAATATTTGGGTACATATCGTCTGGTAAATAAGTGGTATCTACTCTTGGATAGGTAACTACCTTCTTTTCGTATAGCTTCTGTACTATTTTAAGCGTCCTATCAGCTGAATACCCAAAACGTTTATTAGCATGCACTTGCAAACTTGTTAAATCAAAAAGTCTAGGTGCATATTCTTTGCCTTTCTTTTTGTTCACGCTCAAAATGGTGAACGGGTGTCCCGATACTTGCTCGAGAATAGACTGTCCATCTTCAATCTTCTCGAAACGTCCTTTTTCATATCGAAAAGCTGTATCTCGATAAAGTGTCTCCAATTCCCAAAACGGCTTGGAGACGAAATTGATGATTTCTAGATGGCGCTTTACGAGCATAGCTAAGGTAGGTGTCTGTACCCTTCCTATAGATAGTACCAATTTGCCCGCGCCATATTTGATAGTGTACAATCGAGTGGCGTTCATTCCTAATAGCCAATCTCCTATCGCTCTGGCAAATCCTGCATGATAGAGGCTATCAAAATCACTCGTTGGTTTTAGTTTAGTGAAGCCATTCGTGATAGCTTCTTTAGTCAAAGATGAAATCCAAAGTCTTTGAACAGGTCCCTTATACTTTGCTTCGTGGATGACCCAACGCTGAATCAGCTCCCCCTCTTGACCGGCATCACCACAATTAATCACTAAAGAAGCTTGCTTGAATAATTTCTTGATTGCGCCAAACTGTTTTTTCACCCCTTTGTCACTCATCAAGCGTGTCTGAAACTTTTCAGGCAGCATCGGCAAGGAATTCAAATCCCATCGCTTCCAATGGGCTTTGTATTCATCTGGACTGAAGAGGGTACAGAAATGTCCAAAGGTCCAGGTCACTGCGTAGCCATTCCCTTCGAAGTAGCCATCTCTACGGGTACGAGCCCCCACTATTTGGGCTATCTCTCTTGCTACGGATGGTTTTTCAGCTATACAAACCTTCATAAAGTGAAGATATAAAATCTTATATTATA
This sequence comes from uncultured Saprospiraceae bacterium, assembly GCA_964481325.1. GTDB lineage: Bacteria > Bacteroidota > Bacteroidia > Chitinophagales > Saprospiraceae > JALZVN01. The sequence continues at coordinate 199 of CAYZUW010000033.1, read as the reverse complement.
TGTACTAGTACCATTTAAATGAGTGCACTTCACTTTCGCAATAGCGTATAACCAAGCCTTAAGTAAAACAGCTATGTTAAAAAGAATTGTGATATTTGAAAGAAGGAAGGAAGTATTGAATAAACTACTCAGAAGGTAGGGTATAAAAAAGTAAGTCGTAACACATGTGTTACGACCCACTACAACAAATTATAATCCC
>CAYZUW010000032.1:0-19293 GCA_964481325.1 uncultured Saprospiraceae bacterium | reverse complement strand
GTATCTTGATAAAGATAATAGTTGTGAGAAAGCTTACCTATGTAGCTATCTAGATTAACCAAAACATTATTGAAGGCTAGCATCCATAAACACTCATCGACATCTAGCATCTCATCGATCTTCTCCGTATTATTATTCAATTGGTTGGTCAGCGCGATTAAAGGCTTCCAATTATTCTCCCTTTTTAACTCGTAATTATTTTGGTAGCAGGTAGAGTCTTTTCCTTGATACATGAGCGAGGCAAAATCTCCAGGTAAACATTTTTTCGACTTACCAGAGGAGGATATAGATTGCTTGATATCTAAAGGGTCACATTTTATGAGTTCCCCTTTACGTGTACCGAAATGGTGTTCTAAAAAAGCCTTGTCTACCGACTCAACGCTATTGTACAAGCCCATGTATTCATCATTTACATATAGGCGAGCATAGTTGCATTTGGAAGCATGGGTATATGCTCTTGCGACCTCATAAGCCAAAGTTTCCCTTAGAAAACTGGGATCACGAAAGACATTCGATAATTTTATAGTATTGTACTTCCCTGGTAATTTTTGCCCTTTAATCTTGTGGTTTAATTTGACATTGAAAGGCAACTTGGTGTGTCCACTATTCTTGACGCTGAAATAAGAACTATTTCCTTTGTAACGCACGCCTACGCTATCATAGGTCACGCCATTAATTTTTATGCTTGCAGTAACTCTTTTTTTCTGGCCTTGATCCTTCAACTTGGCAAGTATCTCAGCCCAATTATCTTGTTCAAAGTTGATTCTTATCTCCTTTACAGAGTATATGTCGTAAAAATCTTGAGCTACTAGCCTACTGGGTAGGAGTATAACAGTCGCTACTATGCCAAAGTATACTAACGCTCGAAAAACAGAATGGGATGTATTAAACATATAGGGATTTAGCGATTCAAGTCTTTGAGAGATGAGGTAAGTTTTTCAACCATATAATTAGATGGAGAAAAAGTAACAGCTCCTTTATTTTCAGCCATGATGTAGTATTCAATTTCTGTTTCACCATTAGTAGGTTTTACACGTACACCGAATATATTGTCATTAGCCGCACCGTCACCACTCTTTCCATCGTCTGCCATAAGGGCTTTTTTGAAAGCGCCTTTCTTCCCAAATCTATACATTAGCTGCACTTTTTTAGCAAACTTCTCAACTCTTGCTGTGATAGCAAAATCACTAATCTTAGAACCAGATCCTGATCTACCATCGACAGTCACTTGACTAACCTCTACTGGCAAAATGGCTAAAGCGGGGTGTTTCTTTAGAAAAGAAGCTCTCTTTTCCATTAATTCGCTAAGCCCAGGAATTTTACTCCTTTTTCCTACGGTAGCTGTTAAACTCTTCTCATAGTCTGAGCTCTCATAAAATCTATTCTTATCCTCATAGAAAGGTACATTTATCAGTCTTTGTAGCTCTTTCGCACGCTCTAGATATTGTCCCTTTCTAAAGTTCTCATTTAAAATAGTTCGAACGTGTGAAATATATATTTTCTTATACTCCTCATTGGCAAGCAACTTTGAAATCAAAGGTTTAGAAGGATTATTCTCATGCAACAAAGGATCTAGCGTTTGAAGTCCTGCTAAGTCTAGATCGGAACCTCCGCCTATGTTTTTGTAGGAGCCAAAGGCCAAATTCAAATCCCAAATAATAGGATTAAATACTCCATTGTCATCTTTGTACAAAAAGTAATTCTCAGAATGATCTCCAGAATAACTATTTAGATTCACAAGGACATTGTTGAACGCTAACATCCATAGGGCTTGGTCAACATTCAATATGTATTCAATTTTGTCCGTAGATTTGTTTAAAGTGCTTGTCAAATTTTGCAACTCATCCCAACCATAATCAGACATCAAAGTATAGTTCGAAAAATAGCAATCTAGTTCCTTTTCATATTCAAGGTTACCAAAAATATCATTTTTACATCCATCTCCTTCTTCTTGGTCTAGATCCGGATTCACTTGTAGAAAAGTATTGTCGCTAGAGCCAAAATTCTTATCCAAAAATTGATCACTAACGCTTTCTATGCTGACAAATAGACCATAGTATTCGTTGTTGATGTAGACCTTGACATAGTTAGCTTTCGGTGCAGGCATATATTTTCGCGCTATTTCAAAACCTAAAACTTCTCTAACCATACTAGGATCTCTGAGCGCATTAGATAGTTTAATCGTTTTATAGCCTTGGTGACTTTGACTTCTATCAATAAAGTTCAACTTCACAGTTAAAGCATTTCGCTTACCTCCCGTGGTGAAAGACTTTCTACCTCTATAACGAACCCCTACATTGCTGTAATTCGAACCATTAATACTCGCTTGTGCCAGCAAAAGGTTATTGCCATAAATTCTTAATGAATCCAGTTCCTCAGGCCAATTTTGAGCCTTGATTGTCAACTTCAATTCTGATATCCGACCTGTGTCGTAAAAATCTCCTGTTTGTTGTCCAAGTAGTTGAGAGACAGATATAAATGAGCTGCAAATAAGAAGCAGTATGGTAGTTCGTGATAGTATATACATCGATATTGTTTGCATGTAAACAAAGCTAATAAATATGATAATTATTCCTCAGTAAATTGCGTTTATTTGCGGAAAATTGTCAACTATCCTATTATATCACTAATATGTAGGCCTATATTTATCAACATGATGGCAATCAAGGCTAGAGAACCTAATCTAATAAGGGTTTTGTTTTCTTTCAGAAACGATTCGCCATGCTTTGTTATTATGATACCTCTAGAAAAAAGATAGAGGTAAACACCTGCCAAGAGAAACAAAAATTCAAAAAACAAACCCAAATAAGTGGCCATTATACACTATTTTTTTCTTCGAAAAATCCAGTTTTAGTATTCTTTTTTACCTTATCCCAATCAAAATACCTTCCATTCATGCACACATAAACGCCTGGTGGTAAGGCTTGAACAAAAGCCAAGGAGGAACCCAAATTGAAAAAACCATCAGAGGAAGTACCAAATGCATAAGGAATCATAGCTCCAGTTAGTACAATTGTCTTATCCTCTATTTCTTCTTTGGCTAGACAGGCGGCAGTTTTTGCCATGGTATCTGTACCATGGGTGATAATAATCTTATCGTGTTTAGACTTTTTACAATTGTGCGCAATCATGCCTCTATCCTCATCTGTCATCTCTAGACTATCCACCATCATCAAAGTTCTTACTTCAATGTCAAGCGTACATCTGCCTAAATCAAACATACCACTTAGATGCGTTTCTTTAAAATATAATTCACCCGTTATAAAATTGTACTCCTTATCAAAAGTACCACCAGTGACAAACACTTGTATCATGTATATAAATTTATGGTTAGGTAAATTGTGATGAAAATAGAAATCATGTTAAATCAAAGTAAACATCTGCTTGTCTATTGATTACGCAGCCTGTCTGTATAGATATAACTCAGGATTAACAGTGATTAAAATTTATTCCTTAACCATATTAATTAAAATTTTCCTATCAGTACTCCACTCTGGCGAAGATACCATATCCCAACGAATATCAGCACTACGAATAAAATTAATAGCGCCACTTTTATCCAACTGGTAGGCTTTTGACCATAGACTCTACCCGTTTGTCCATTAATCAAAAATCGATAAATTTTGTCTTGGTAAGTGTAAGAGCAGATCCAAAAAGGCAACACAATGTGCTTATATGTTTGTGCTGTTTTATTGCTAGACACATGGAGATTTCTTTGGGTGTCTCCACCTAGCTGAGCAGAGCACATATTCCTAAGCCGATGATCCATCAATTGTTCTGCTATGGTATATCCAGCATCTAGCTCGATCTGGTATATTTCTGACTCCCAACCCATGATAAGCTTTGGATCATAGTTGACTATTTCATCTAATCGAAACGGCATCTTATTGACTTCCTTTTGCTCAATTTCTCCAGAAGCCACTACCAGTACATCATCAAAAAAATGACTAAGCCTTCCAGACTTGCTTTGCCATCTTATCTGAGGCACATTTTGATTGCCCATTCTCATAGAACGACCCATTTTGACATTGCGCCCCATACCTCCTCTACCCCCTCGCATAGCAGCGGCATGTCCTTGGGTAAAATATCCAGCTTGGCCTTGCCACGTAGACTCCGTCTTAGCGTCATAAGTCCAAAATGGAATGTACATTCCATGTAGCCCTTCTACTCTACTTAGTTTTTTAAGCTTATTGGGATGAAACGCTCCTTGTCGTATCCATCTATTGAACTTAGTATTGGCCTCTTCCCTAGAGATATAAAATGGAATGATACCGACTGGCTGTATGTATTGGTGCTTGAATGCATCTAAGTTCACATTATCTGACCCACAGAATCCACAAGTGATATTCAGTTTATCACTTTCGACCATGAACTTAGCTCCGCAGTTTTTACAATCAAATACTTTTTTATTGACTTCTGCTGGAGTGAAATTTCTTGCCTTGGACAAATCGCTACCTAATGCTGTTTCGATTACTTTATCGTTGGCACTGTTGATTTCTTCTCCATAACCGCAATGGCTACAGGAAATTTCCTTTTTCTCGGCTGAATAGTGAAGTTGATTCCCGCAGGACGGACATGGCAGATGCAGTGCATTCTCTATATTCTCACCTTCATAATATTCCTGCATACCTTGCCTATCCTATTGGTTCTCCGAGTATTTGGAGCTATTTTACAATCGCGCTAAAAGTTCTTTTTTCTTCGCGTCAAATTCTTTTTGGGTCAAGATACCGTTCTTTAGCAAATCGCCCAAGTCTTTTAGCATAGACATAATTTCTTCTTTTGTTTGCGCCTTCTGCGAAGGTTGATTGTTCTGGTTTTGTTGGTTCATCATCATGTTGGCCATTCCCATGCCCATACCCATTCCGATTCCTTCACCAGCGCCTCCACCAGGATTATCTGCTGCTTTCTCAATCGCTTGAGACTGTTGAAACTGCTGAAATTTATTCATATCATTGACCATATTCATATTGGTCATCTTGTCATAAAAGTCTAACACTTCTTGAGGAAGAGAAGTACTTGCGATTTGGAATTTTACCAACTCCAATCCAAATGGATCAAACTCCTTTTGTAAAATAGGCACAATCTTTTCTCCCAATTCGGTGTAATTCGCAGCCATATCCAAAACAGATATTTTTGCTTCTGCTAGTGCTTCTGCAAAATGCTGGGAAACGATATTTCGTAAGGACTCTTCTAGTCCAGAGATTTTCACAACAGAATTAGTACCAGCGTAGTTGCCCATAAACTTTCCGATATCGTTTACGCGCACAAAATAGGTACCATGCGCCTTGATTCTTACCTGCTTAAATTCAGGGTCACGCATCATTATTGGATTCGGTGTACCCCATTTGAGATTGGTAAAGGTCTTAAGGCTTATAAAATATACGTCTGCTAGGAAAGGCGACTTGAATCCTTTATCCCAGTTTCTTAAAGTAGTCGTTACGGGTAAATTTTGCGTTATGAGTTCAAACCTTCCAGGTTCAAAAACATCTGCTATCCTACCTTCATCTAAAAATACAGCTGTTTGAGACTCTCGAACGGTCAATTGAGCACCGTACTTGATATTCATATCCTTGTCCGGAAACTTCCAAAGAACTGTATTATTGTCCTTCTCCACCCAATCGATTACTTCTACAAACTCATTTTTGATAAAATCAAATAAACCCATTTTCTATATTTTATTAACGTTAATTTACTAAGTAGATGGAAGATAGCATATTTTGAACATCAAATTCAATTCTTTCTACCAACACTTTACTTCTATATAGTAAGACTCTGTTTTTGCACAAAAGTATCTATCCTGTGGTAAGAATTTACTACACCTAAGGACAGTTTCATCAATATATACGGAAAACTACGCTACACAGATTTACACATTATAAACTATTTTAATATATTTACAGCCTTTATTGATAATCACTTGTTTAGCAGATGAGTATACGCATTTTGGTTTTAAGCGCCTTATGGTGCCTGATATGTCCTACTTTAGTAGAGGCATCTATACCCTATTTCCATCGAGTCCAAGCTCAACATGGAGATTCCGCGGAGCGCATACTTAAGAGATATCACTTGCAAGATCAATCTTGCAACCTCTCCCAGTTCATAAAGATTAATAATCTCAACGAAAAAGCCATCATACATTCTGGAAAGGACTATTTTATTCCAGTTTATATCTATGAATACAACGGTAAAAGCATACGGTCCACTATTGGCGTAGACAATTGGGACAAAGCCCTGCGTATCAAATCATACAATGAGATTCTACTCTCCGAGGGGCTGCGCAGCAAGGATATCGTCAATAGCAAAATAGTATGGGTTCCATATCATGAGTTACATTGTATGGGCACTCAAGTTTCTATTGACCAACAAGTAGTATTGAGTAAATCAATTGAAACAAGCAAAAAACAAAAAGGAAATGTCACTTTCGCTAGCAAAGGAGCCAATGGGAAAGAAACAGGCAGATCCTCTGGTCGTAAGTTTACCATTTTTGGGAGCAAGTATGAAAACGTTCCGCTCATAAGTTCTGAACTAGCAGGTAAAGTATTTTACTTAGTAGGCGGACACGGAGGCCCTGATCCAGGTGCCATGGGTAAAAAGAACGGCAGAACGATTTGTGAAGACGAGTATGCCTATGACGTCACCTTGCGATTAGCAAGACTGCTCCTACAACATGGAGCGACAGCCTATATGGTAACGAGAGACGACAACGACGGTATCCGAGATGACACCTTCTTGGAGTGCGATAGTGATGAGCGATATTGGGGGTCTCGGACCACTATGCCGCTCAAACAAGTTGCCAGATTACGCCATCGTTCCGCTGTGGTCAATTCGTTATATGACAAACATCGCAAGCAAGGTCTCCAAAACCAGTTCTTAGTAGCTATACATATTGATAGCCGGAGCAAGGCAGCCCAAACCGACCTGTTCTTTTATTACTACCCAGGCAGCAGCAAAGGAAAACAACTCGCTCAGTCGCTGCATAGTTCTATCAAAGATCAATACGCCCGTCATCAACCTGGCAGAGAATATACTGGTACCGTTTCCGAGCGAAATTTGCATATGCTTAGGGAAACGAAATCAAGTAACGTATTTATAGAATTAGGTAACCTCAATCACCCAACAGATCAAAAAAGAATCCTAGAAGCTAACAATAGACAAGTATTGGCCGAGTGGCTATGCCAAGGATTTTTGGAAGCCAATCGATAATCCCTCTCCCATTTTTTTAAACACTATATTTTTATGGGGTCTACCGAGACACCTACTATCTAAGCCTTAAACGGCTTAGATAGTAGGTGTCTCGGTCGCTATGCTACGCAGCTCGCAAGTATGCTCGGCCCTATCGGGCTTCGGCCAAAGGCCTCACTACTTCGCAGCGCTAGCCCAATTCATTTGAACATAAACTTTTCCTTTTATACACCCTTTTAACAGGTATCTTTTTGATCTGAAGTAAGCAATAAAAAAAGGGATATGAAATTAATCATACCCCTTTTTCCCTATAGATAAAAATAAAATTATTGCTTGATAAACTTGATACCAATCGGTTGATTATTTACCAATAGATTTATTACATAGACGCCAGGTGTCAATGAAGACACGTCTACATATTGATTATGGACTCCCGTTGGAGCTGTACCAATCTTATTTTTGATCACATCTTGTCCTAGCATATTCTGTATACTATAAGAAAGATCTGATGTTTTATTCAAGGGTATTTCAAGATTTAATGTGTTCGCCACAGGATTTGGCATAAGTATTACATCTCCATTCAATGCATCTGGTGTTTCAAAAGTGGAAGTCTCTACCCCTATAGGAGTAAGGACAAACTGAAATTCACCTGGCAGTTCAGAAGTAAGTCTTGTTACCACTCTTAAATGATATTGTGTAGGTACATTTGCTAGTACACTGAAGGTATCAATAATTGCTACGCTAATGGTAGGATCTAAACTTATGCAATCATTTATCACAATACTAGTGTCCACTTGAGTAGCACAATCGTCAAAAATGTCAACTATAAAGGAAGCATCTTCATTTATAGTGAACAATTGTATCTCTACTTCTTCAGCTCCAGCATTATTAAACGTATACCATACCTCTGCAAACTCACCACCGGCAGCGTTTGCTAAACAAGTTGGAAATAGAAAAGTCGCTGGGTCAAAACCAGCATTGCTAGTAGTTCCCGTGACATCAGTGTTAAATTCAATTTCTTCAGCGTTCACGCAAAGGTCGTTAGCAGGCGGTTCCGGAGGAGTTTCATTGATCAAATCAAACGTACCTACACCTGATTCTCCGTTAAATCCTCCTAATCTCAAAAGATATGTTCTTCCTTGTTCTACGTCAAAAAACAATTGAGAAGTATAAGTTGTACATCCACCACCATCATCATTACATGCCAATAAGTCCTCTGCAACTAGATTAGTACAATCTGCATCTGGACCATAAACGCCTAACCTAGAATCAAAAGTAACAACATCACATGTAGTCCAAAGAACAGGTCCGGTGAAATCTGGGGTGAAAGAATACCAAACATCTGACTGAATCGTCGCATCTCCAAATTGAAAGCAAGGATTGGTAGGATCTTGAATCGGTCCGTCTGTCGTAGCGCCAATAGTGTTAACTTCCTGACCAGTACCAACATCTATTGTTATTGCATCAGAACAAAAATCGTTAGCTACTAGTGGAAGAAAAGCCTCTACTGAAAAAGAACCCGTCCCTTCCAAACCAGGCGTGTCGACGCCAAATCCACCAATACGCACTAAATAACTTTCTCCTTCAGTGGCAGAAAATATGAGCTCTGAGGTATTATTTTGACATCCCGCTCCATCTTCGTTACACGCTAATAGATCAGAATCTTCCAACGGACAGGTTGCTCCTGCATTGTATACCGCAATTTTTGTATCAAAATCAGCAGTGCTACACATTGAAAAGGTAGTAGGTCCAGACCTTGTTGCAGTATACAGATACCAAATATCATTGTAAATAGAATCCAATTCTGGAACTGGATTTCCTGGGCATGGAGAATTCAAATGTAAGGGACCATCTGTAGTAGTTTCTAAAGTGGAAAAGTCCAGATCCGTAACCTCTCCAATAGGGATTGCATCCACACAATTATCGTTGGGCGCTTGAGCACCTAACTGTAGGGACATAAAAATGAATAAAAAAAATGTGTAAATATATTTCATACTTTTCGTTTTGGTGAAGATGTAAAGTAATGAACACATTGTAGAATCTTTAATAAATGATTATAATTATTAGTATTAGTATAAAGTTTTGCATTTCATGGGATTGATAAATAAAATCTCTCGTGCAAAAAATTCAGCCATAATGTCTATGAGGTTCAGACATCTTAATGCTCTATCATTCCCTAGATTAAACCAAAGGCCTTCTTCCCTTCTACTAAAACATCATATCTTCAAATAGCTATTTAAGCCTTTTGTGCCAAGGGTAGAAGCGATACGAGCTGCCTCAGTGAAAGTCTATAATAAGGAGCGGGGACCGCTAGGCGAGGAACGAGCATAGACTAGCCGCGACTATATTATAGCTGAAATGAGGTAGTGAGTACTAGCAGATGACCTGGTCTCGTCGATGTCTAGCACAATCTTTATCTATTCAAAAACCTCAAAACACTGGATATTCGATAAGAATGGATCGTTTATCGACGAGAGGCACCCTAAAAAAACACATTCGTGGACTTATTCATGATAAATTTGCGTTATATTATAAAATGAGCCCACTCTATGCCTAAAACGGTATTTTACTATACAACAGTGGGTTCAAAATCAGAACAAATGACAGAAATGTATCCCTTTTTATTTTTAGCGGCGACTAGTTCGTTAATCTTATGGCAGTATTTTTCAGGCAAGACTTTAGCAAAGGTGTTTGCACCCATATTCTACATTACCATTATAGGATTTGCAATAAGTTTTATAAATCAACCTATGACGATGGAGGTCAAAGGATCAAAATTGATTTTCCAGTTATTATTTATGGGCTTTGTTTCTTTGCTTACCAAGAGCTTAAAAGAGAAGCCTTTGGTACTCCTATTTAGCTTGGCCTTGACGGTGCTCTTCACTATATTATTTGTAAAATGGGATTCTAAAAGAGAAAATCCACTGATCCCTTTATCGGAGCATGGAGAAATAATTCTTGAGCTCGAAGAAGGATATGATGCATCTAAAGTATCTGATAAAATTGGTATCGCACTCTCAAGGTCATTTCATCCATTTAGTGGCGAGATAACCAATTTGGATAACTACTATACTGTAGATGCTCCACCAAGCCCATCTGAGATAATAGCCTTGCGAGAAAAACTGGAGGATACACCAGGTGTAAAGTATGTAGAGTATAACGAGATTGTAAATGTGCCGAAAGAGGAAATAATTTCTATCACTAGATCAGACAAAAAACTTGGTGTCAACGATCCTGAAGTAGGACTACAGTGGGGTTTAGAAAAAATGGATTTGGCCTCTTTTCATGCCTCTCTTAAAAAAGTAAAGCCAGTAAAAAAAGCACTCATCGCCATTTTAGACACGGGTGTGGATGCCAAACATGAAGACTTGAAAGGCAACTACAAAAGCCTGCAGAAAAAGTATGACAAGGACACTAACCGACATGGTACGCACTGCGCTGGAGTTGCTGCTGCGGTGACCAACAACAAAAAAGGAATCGCGAGTCTTGCACCGAGTAATAAATTTGTAGAGGTGACAAGTGTGAAAGTGTTGGCAGGTTTTGGTGGCGGTACACAGAGAGGTATCATAGCAGGAATGATAGAAGCGGCGGATGCAGGCGCAGATGTAATTTCTATGTCATTGGGTGGTAGGACAAACGATAATGCGGTGAAGACCTATACGGATGCTGTAAAATACTGCAATAAAAAAGGAGCTATCGTAATAGTTGCTGCTGGCAATAGTAATATCAATGCGAAGCTATTTGCTCCAGCGAATACTCCTGGTGTAATCACTGTGGCCGCAGTAGACGAAAATCTGAAAAAAGCTAGTTTCTCGAACACTACAGATGACATCGAGATGGCAGTGTCTGCACCAGGTGTAAAAATTCACTCTACACTTCCAAACAATAAGTATGGCGCCTTGAGTGGAACATCTATGTCGACACCTTATGTAGCTGGCCTAGTAGGAATAATGAAGTCAATCAAACCTGATCTAACTACTAAGGAGGCCTTCGAAATACTGAATGACAGCGGCCAAGCTACAAAAGATGTTCAACAAATTGGGAGATTAATTCAACCTAAAAAAGCTATCGATTCAGTAAAAACTAAATAGTTAGCCATATCTTTTAGATTAGTAGGGAGGTAAAAGGGGGTAAGAAATTATATCTTATAGGGCTATAATTATTTCGCAAATCTAGCATAATCAACTAAGGTATACAAGAAAAAACACGGTAAAATGGCTCTATTCTGGCATTATATCCAGCTTGAATACGTTATCATTTAGGAGTCAATTTCTTATAGATATTTATTCCGAAAAAAATCAGAGCTCTAATATCATTGGAGAATGATCACTCCACTTTTCTTCCCTAGCTTCATGGATATAGTCACATTGTTTAACCAAAGGCAAGAGGTCCTTATGCACATAAGTGTGATCATATCTGTATCCATTTCCATGATGAGAGTACCAAGAATACGATTCTACATCGCCATGTACATGTCTGAAAGCATCATGTAAGTCTAAGTCGTTCAATTTTTTCAACTCATCAGTGTACCAAAAGCTACTACCTTTTTGATCCACAAGATTGATACCCGTATTAAAGTCTCCAGCGATAATCGAAGGTTTACTTTTACTTACCTCTTCATGTAAAATATCAAATAATTTGTGTTTTTTCTTGTGTGGTAAGTAAACTCCAAAGCATCTAAACGCTTCGAATTCGGTACAAATAACAGAGTGGTCAAAGTCCATCTTTCTATCCGTAAACAATGTTGAACTACAAGGAAGTTTACTCGCAATTAACACGGAATTTGTATCTGAGGGATTTAGACTTACAAACTGAAACTGGTATCCTTGTTCAAGAAGTTTGGTCCTTAAAAAATTGCCACTTTTATTATTTCTAAACTCAGATAGTATAATAATCTGTGCAGCCTGTTTAGATAAAAACGATAGTATAGATTTCACTCTAGAACCACCCCCCTGCTGTATATTCCAACTCAATATCTTGAGCATTAGGCAGACTTCTTTTTAGACTCTTCGATAGATTTTTTGAGGGCATCCATAATATCAACCACAGGTTTATCTTTTTCTTCTTGATCTATACTTACTACTTCTTTTCCTTCAATTTTCTTCTCCACTAGCTCCATCAAAGCGTCTCTGTATCTATCCTCAAAGTCAATTTTATCAAAGGTAGTAGTAAGTGTTTCTACAAGCTGTTTTGCTAATTCAAGCTGTGCTTTATCTGGGTCTTCTAACTTTTCTGTGTCAGGTACATTGTCGATATCTCTAATCTCATACGGAAATCTAAGTTTATACATGATGAGTGCATTTTCGTGCGGTGTTATCATCACTACATCCTCTCGGTCTCTAAGGATAATCCTACCTATACCAGCTTTTCCAGAATCCCTAAGCGTCTTACACAACAAGGAAAAAGTTTTTTTGGCGATATCCCCTTCTGGACCTACAAAATACACATTCTCATACCGACTAGGATGTACTTCATTTTGATCTACAAAAGCTTCAATATCTATAGCTCTAGTACTTTTTAGTTTCACACTCTGTAGTTCGTCGCCTTTGAAAACGGCGTATGTATCAGGTTCATACTCGAATCCCTTCACAATATCTCTTGAGCTGACGGTCTTGTCACAAGATTTGCAATATTTTTTATACCCTATCGGTCCATTGTCTTCGACGTGCAACTGTCGAAAAGAAATGTTCCCTTTCGTTTCCACGGCATTAAAGATCTGAATGGGGATAGTAACCAATGAAAACCGTATATGACCTTTCCAAACTGAGCGCATAATTGTATATATGTTGAGTTATTAATTAACAGAAGGGTAAAGATAGGAAATGATCGAAAATACTATGTTTAGGGTAGAGTTATAATTGAAAATATAATTTTTTGTCGTGTATATTTACAGCATTGTTAAACTGGAGATTTTTCATTTTACAATTCCCTACCAATTACGCGTTGAACCTAAATTATATACACTGAAACTTGTAGATATCTCAATCTATTTTGAAGTATATGCTATACTTCTATATCTCATTGTATTTTAGTTATCTAATTTATGATTAAAAATTTTTGAATTAAATAACACCATGATTAGAAATCACAATCCAGAAGAAGAGGCAAATAATTTAATTACTGCACAAGATGTCCAAGGTGTTGTTATAAATGAGATTCTAGCAGACCCAACAGATGGTCCCAATGGTGGTTTTGATACAGATGGAGATGGGAGTTTTGAAGACTCTGATGAATTTATTGAGTTATTTAACGCAACAGGCTCTCCAATAGATAGTAGTGGGTGGACAATAACGGATGCATCGGGAAATGTTTTTACTTTTCCTGCTATGACAACTATCCCTGCTAACGGCTTTGTTACTGTAGTTGACGAATGGACAGGAGCACTTCCTCCAAATGTTTTCGAAGGCACTCCATCTTTAAATAATTCATCTGAAGTGATAACCTTATCAGATGGCACGGATAGCGCAGTTGCAGCTTGGGGAGCTGGAGCTGGAACCTCAGGAGGAGATGATTTTGGCACTTCTGATGATGGCGTATCTATGGCTAGAGAACCTGATGGCGGCATGACCATTAATGATGAAGCTCCTCCTACTCCGCAAGCTGCAAACATTTGTTTCTTTGAAGGTACAAAAATTCTTACGAATAGCGGATACGAAAAAATAGAGACCTTAAAAATAGATGATATAGTAATCACAGCCTCAGATAAGGAAATGCCTATCAAATGGGTAGGCATTCAAACAGTTGAAATAAGCAGTAAAAGAAATCCTCTTTTATCTAATCCTGTAGTCATCCAAAAAGATGCCTTAGGTGAAAATATTCCTTCAACTGACTTGAGAGTTTCTCCAAATCACGCCCTCCATGTGGATGGATTATTAATCAACGGTGGTGCATTAGTCAATGGCGTGAATATCTATCAAGAAGTACCTACTGAAGATTTTAAGTATTACCATATTGAATTAGACGCACATGAATTGGTGATTGCTGAAAATACTTGGGCAGAGTCCTATCTTCCTCAAAATGAGAATAGAGATGATTTTGACAATGCTGCTGAATTTGATCAACAATATCCAGATGGAAGAAAGTTGATCCTTTGGCCACTTGACTATCCTAGAATAAGTGCTCAATCCAAAGTGCCTGATTACATTAAAGATAAAATATTGGATACGAAAGAAATTAGAAAAATCGCATAGCAAAAAAGCCAGGCCTACAAAGTCTGGATTTTTTGATTGACCATAACAAATGAAGGAGCAAGAATTATTAGAGCGTTTAGACAAACTACCCATTAAGAAAAAACCCGCCTTCCTGATGGATATTATGAAGGCTTACCCATCATTCCACATATTCAAAATTAAGTTAGCTTATTTATACATAGAAAAGGGTGAAATATTAAAAGCAAAAACTTTGCTAGTAAAAGAACTTGCTAAAAGATATAGCATACACCTACAAATCGCCTTAGCCAATATAGAACTACAAAGCAACAACAAAGATTCTGCAAAAGAGTCCATTGAACTACTCCTAAAAAACAATCCCAATTCGCCACATGTCCACATCCTACGGGGTAGATTATTCAAACAGCAAGGCAAGTTTAAGGAAGCCCTTGAAGCATTCAAAAAAGCACATCATAATCATCCGAAGATTGTAAAACCCGTCCTAGAATTACATAAACTTTACATGCGTAATGGACAAGTGGAAAAGGCTAAATTCATTCTATTATCAGGGATAAAACATAAGCCAGACAATTATTCTTACCACCTGCGTTTAGGTCAAGTCTGGCAAGAATTAGGAAATACGGCGAAGGCTTTGGAATCATTTAAACATGCAAAAAGATTAGCTAACAATACGGATCAAGCGGGAGACGTAGCTATACAGCTTGTTCTCTTAAAATCAACTCATCTTACAGAAAATGAAGTTATCCAGCAGCTTCGTAACTACTGCATTCAATATCCAAAGCATATTGGACTACGATTGAATTTAGTAAGCTTTCTTACTAGCTGTGAACAGTATCAAATTGCCCTTACAGAAATCAAATTGGTTCAGGAAATTGCGCCAAATAACTTCAGTGTTTTATATAATAAAGCCTTGCTATTCCATAGACAAGGTCTCAACGATGAGGCAGAACTCATATGTGACACCATACTTGAACAAGACCCAAATCAGCTAGAAAATCTCCTATTAAAAGCAAATCTACTTTACCTAAGGGAAAACACCGAAGAGGCATTTAGATTTTATAATAAAAGTGTAGAATTACACCCAAACATCCCATTGCCTTATTTGAATATGGGACAGTTTCTATATCAGGAAGGTGATATTCGAGGGGCATTACAAATTTTAGAACGTGGGTTATCACTGAGCAATAATATAAAGTCAATTAGATATAAGTATCTACGATTTTTAATAAAATCGGGAGAATTTCAACAAGCCATTTCTGTGATTGCAGAATACAGAAAAACAACTAGTGCATTCGACCCTAGAATTTATTTTTTGGAAATGCAATTGTTCCAAAGACAAGGTCACTTTGAATATGCTAAAAACCTGGCTCAACATTTTCTTGAAGATTGTTCAAAGGATACTTTTTGGGAAACAAGTGTCCTTAGCTTCCTTTCTGAAACCGCTTATTTAGCATACGATTATTCCTCCGCAGAAAGTATATTAGTAAAGCTAGTAAACCAAGCCGACGATACGAATATACTTCGAAACAGGCTATCATTATTATATCTACTCAAGGGAGATTTAGTAAATGCAAAAAAGCAATTAAAAATCGCTACTAAGGAGATAGAAGAAAAAGAGTTAACCGGTAAGGTAATGATCCCATTGATTGGGCACACTTCTAAAGTACTAAATGAAATACAAATCAATCCCCAATTAAAGCAAAAAGCAATAGCGTGTTTTAAACTATCGGGAATTCAAAGGCTCAATTATTTAGCAAAGTTAAATGTAACGCACCCGGAGTATTTTGGGTTTTCTCTATACCTCAGCAACGAATTTATAAGCCAGTCTATTCTAAAGAGGATTAATGATTCTTTATCGAATTCCAATAAGAAGCCCAAAATACCTAAAACAATTATTCAATATTGGGATAAAGAAATACCACCACAATCTGTCCAAGAAATTATGAAATCTTGGAAAGAGCAGAATCCAAGTTATGAGTATAGATTATTTTCAAGAAAATCAGCATATCATTTTATACACTTTCAGCTGGGTCGAGATGCCGCGCAAGCTTTTCTCCAATGTGAACACCCAGCTATGCAAGCTGACTTCTTTAGATTGGCCTACTTAAGCAAATTAGGAGGGTTCTACGCTGATGCTGATGATAGGTGTGATAAGCCCTTAGATAGCCTTGTTCATAGCGGTGCTGAATTGGTATTAAAGTTAGGAGATCTTGGTTGTATCTCCAATAACTTTATCGGTAGCGCTCCAAATAATGCGATTATTGAAGATGCCTTCAAAAAAGGAATTACCAATATGACGACCTACTTCAATGAAGGCCCTTGGTTCAGATTAGGGCCAGGGCATCTCACAAAGAGTGTTACTTCTCAATTGGCTAAGTTTGTAGAAGAAAAAGATTTTAAAAAATGGCCAAGAATCTACACTTTAGACCAAGTAGAATCAAGGACATATTTATACCAGCATTTAGCTTTATCTTATAAGTCTAGTGACAAAAGCTGGTTTAACGCAGAATACAAAAAAACAATAAGTAAGACCAAGACAGCCTAATCCTTAGGCCACATCTTCAAAAAAACAGGCTCGCGCAAGGTGTTATTGTTGGTTAGAGAAGCATATTGTATTTCACACTGAAATCTACCTTCGATCCAAGTAGTTTTTTTTTCTTCTTCTACTTTATCCTCAATCGGTTTAGGGATATTATTTAGTGAACTTATCTGCTCAAAAATTTTCTTCATCTTTCGGTGATCAAATCCGGTCCCAACTTTTCCATAATATTTCCAAGCTCCCTTCTCTTGAACAGCTACATGCAAGGCTCCAAAAAGATTGGCTCTATCCCCTTTTCCTTTAGTATACCCAATAATAGAACATTCGATAGTTTGCCTAAATTTAATCTTTTGCCAGGCATTCGAGCGGTCACCTGGTTTATATGTGCCATTCTTTCGCTTAGCCATTATACCTTCTAATTGCATTGTCTTAGCAGCATCATAAATTTCCTTTCCGTCTTCAAAAATTTTGCTTTCACGGACTAAATTGCCCCACTTTATCAATGGCTTCATTAGACTGCGCCGTCGCTCATAAGTTTGACTTGTAATTTGTATCCCATCTATGTATAAGCAATCAAACAGATAAAGGTATACTGGTTTTGAATGTATTGCACTGGCAATATTCCCCACTCTATGCATTCGCGATATGATATCGGCAAATATAGGTCTCCCCTGCTGATCCAAGCAAACTAGCTCTGCATCAAATACAGCTCGCTGAACTTTGCAAAACGTATTGTCTGTGAATTCTGGAAATTTATTTGTGATATCCCTACCCGAACGACTTTCAATTTTTACTATTCCATCCTGAACATAAACAATCACTCGTATCCCGTCCCATTTTATTTCGTATAGATAATCATCCTTCTGCTTTGGTATGCCCTTGGACACATCCGCTAGCATTGGCTTAAATCCTTTTTCAAAAACAGAATCTAAATCATTTTGATCGAGTTCTACGATCCAGTGATTCTCTTTAGTACGATAAAGATTATATTTTGCTTGGATGAATTTACCTTTTAGCTCAAATTTTAGATGTTTTTCAGATTGCTTGCTCCAAATAATTTTACCCGTATCGAACACCCACATTTCACCTCCTCCATATTCTTCCTTTGGAATAAGGCCTTCAAAATCAATGTACTTGGCAGGATGATCCTCCGTCTGAATAGCCAAACGCTTTACCTCTTTTATTACAGGTAAACCTTTAGGAATAGCCCAAGATTTCAACACACCTTCCATCCCAAGGCGTAAGTCATAATGCAAATTACTCGCATCGTGCAACTGAATAACAAATTGATTATTGACAAACGCATCTTGTGTCAACTCCCCTTTCTTAGCGCCTGGTTCTTCTGTTTTAGTGAAGTCTCTTTTTTGAATATACGCATCTAAATTATCGTCGACTGCTACAATTTTATTTGCTATCTGTAGTTTATTGAAAATACTAAAATAATCCTTCCAGCCTTTGCCTTCTCTTGTCCAATAGACACGTGCAGCAGCTATATCATAATCTTGAGCGCTTGTGGACTCTAGTACTTCACTCCAAGTCAAAGGCATTGAAACAGGCGCTCCTGGCTTTCCACGAAGCGAATAAGGAGCTACCGTAGTATTCCCTGCATGGTTTCGATAAATGTCCAACAATATTTTGCCCTTCCTTTTCTCCTTATGCACATTCAACGTAGCTACTTTATTACTTTTAATAAAGTCTTTCATCATTTTCTTTACTTCACTTTGTACTTCTTCGTATGTCCAAACAGTAGATAAGGGTACAATGATATGAATCCCTTTCCCTCCACTCAACTTAGCAAAACTTTGATAATCCAATTTTTCTAAATATACTTTCAACTTCTCTGCAATGACTTTCACGTCTTCAAATCCCCAGTCTTCGGGTGGATCTAGATCTATTACAAATTTATCGGGGTATTGTATTTTAGAAAGTGCGCTATTCATGGTGTGAATCTCCAATGAAGCCAGGTTTGCTAACCATACCAAGTGGGCTGTATTATTAGCCACCAAATAAGTATTTCCTTCATCCCAAGGTAATTTACTCTTACCCATCCATTCTGGAGTCCAAGAAGGCATATTTTTAGTGTAAAAAGTCTTTTTATGTATACCATCGGGAAAGCGAATTAAAGTCAAAGGTCTACCGATAAGATGCGGTATCATTTTATCGGCTACCTCCAAATAATACGAAATCACCTCTGCTTTTGTCAACTTTGCTTCAGGATAGAGTACTTTATCTAAGTTAGTCAACTTCACTTTTTGACCCTCAACCTCCGTATATACTTCTTTTTTAGGCATTTAGTCTTGAATATGGCATATAAAACATGCAATATATTATATGTTGAATAGTTTTATATATGACCGCGAGTTTATATTTTGCAGTCCTTAATAATATCTTACACAAATAGGA
>CAYZUW010000031.1:0-19619 GCA_964481325.1 uncultured Saprospiraceae bacterium | reverse complement strand
TAAAAGTGATATTAATTATTATTTATTAACGGATAAGTTATCCACAATCTTTAGGCTTTAGGAAGCCACCTGTCAACCTATATCATGAGGGGGCACTAATCCTAAAACCTTATCCCTAACTCCTATTTCACCCTTTGCAATCTAGCATCTATTTTTTGCATTAAGAAAGCATCTGGATATCCTTGATTTTTAAGTTTGTCCATCACTAATTGAGCTTCTGATAAATCACTGAAGCCTGATAAGTAAAAGACGGTGAAATCATTACTTTGTGTCGTTTCTATTTTACCATATCTATTTAGCAAATCTCTATCTATGTTCGATGTATTTTTCAGGGCCACTAGTCTAATTTTATATTCTGATTTTGGGCTTGAACTACCAGACGTAAATAACTCTTCAGAGCCAGATTTGCTAGTCTCCCCTTCTACTTCGACTACATAAGCCGATCCATATCCAGCTGATTTAATCTGATTTTTTGCAGACTCGGCTTCAGATTTAGAGTTAAAAAGTCCCACTCTTACACGGTTGTAATCTGTTCCTTCTTTGACGTACACTTTACCTATACTAGACAATCGAGCGCTATATTTATTTAGGTCAATCGTTTTGCTAGGTCTAATGGCAGCCAATTGCACAGCGTATCCAGCACTCACACCATCACTAGAAGCATTCTCGGATGAAGGACTTGAAGAACTAGGTACTGAAACAGAAGGAGCAGTAGTTGGTGTTGAACTTGAAGAAGAATCAGGCTGACTCGAAGAACTTGCTATTCCTGTATTTTCTTTTTTCAATAAGATGGACCCAATTGCATCCTGAGATACTCGTGTTCCTGTATTGATAGTCTTAGTATTGCTTTGATATCCTTGTTTAAAGTATCTGATTTGATAGGTGTACCCAGAAATCAATTTACTAGTAAAGGAACCACTCAAGTCTGTCACATGATTCTGAACTTCTTTTGTAGCCATATTTTCAATAGCCACTTTTACATCAGACAAGCCCTGTCCCGAATTTTGATCTAATACTTGACCTATTACCGATGGGAAATTTGACTCTAGCAAAACCGTATACTCTTTGCCTCTAGCCTTGGATATTTCCAAGAAGCTAATTTCATAACCAGGTTTTTCAAGACGAATGCGGCAACCGCTATCAGAGGTTAATTGAAAAACGAATTGACCGTTTTCATCCGTAAAGGTTTGATCACCTCCGCATGCACTTAGGTCTAAGGCAACTTTTGAGATGCTTTTACTATCAATAGCATCTTTGACATTGAGCACATAATCCTGATTCGGTTTTGTGGTCTTATATATATCTTCTAGTCCATTACCTGAAGGGCGATTAGAAATAAAGTATCCCTTATTGGTTTTCTCATTGAACACAAATCCATAATCATCCCTAGAAGAGTTTACATCTTGACCTTGGTGATAAAGTTTTTGATAACTATCTCCTACCTTCAAGGAGCGATAGATGTCAAAACCTCCAAAACCCACATTCCAATTGGAAGAGAAATACAAACTTTCTCCAACAACATAAGGCGTAATTTCATCTCCTGGGGTATTTACTTTTGGGCCTACATTGACTGGAAAAGACCAATCAGAACCGCTGTTTATACTAAGATATATATCCTGTCCTCCGAAACCATCTGCTCTATTAGAACTAAAGTGCAGCTTGGAGCCATCCATGGATAAAGAAGGGTAGGAACAATTGAAACCTTCATCAGAATGCGGGTATTTTTTAGCATTGACCCACTTGCCATCTGGTGATACTGCAGCTATATATAATTCATCATTCAATCCTGCCTCAGGTATTTGTCTTTGTCCTAGATAATTGGCTTGTTTTGTATAACACACCATTTGTCCATTGCCTGAAAAACTGAAATAAGAAACCTCACTTAGGTCCTGCCTTACATTGATATTTTCAACGCTTCCATTTGCCAATATCTTATTGATAGACTTTCCTTGACTAGAATGGTTTTCCAAAAAGTATATGTCACTACCCACCATAGAAACGGCCATTTCTGATTGACTACTATTTTGTTTCATGAATTGGACATCATAGATAGGCGCTATTCGATTGATAATACCTAGCTTGTTCAATCGAGCAACATAGTGTTTACTAAGCTGCTCATCTTCCTTTTCATAAAGTTTAAACACTTCCCTCGCTTTGGTATAAAATTGTACTGCTTCTAAAGTTTTAGCATATTGAAGTATATGATGTCCTTTAAGCTTATCCTGTTTAATAGCCTTATCAAAATAAGACTGTGCTTCTCTCATTTGATTTAACATGTAGTAGCACTCTCCAATTTGAGCCATGACCTTGGCATCCGCGTTTTTCTTTTCTGCTGTTTTGAGCAGAGATCTGAGCTCTTTTTTATAATCTCTGAGCTCTTCTACATTTGTCCAGGATTTTTGTGCACTAACATGCAAGAAAGCAAAGAGCAATATAAAAAGGGATATACTTTGTCTGATTGGCATTAACATATATTAGCAGTATTGTAGTAGATGTATTTAGTTTGGTTTCATGTAACCAAAACCTGTTGGTTCTGATTATAGTAGCTTAAAGTGGAGCTATCTTAAATCCTTAGTAACCAGAGTTTCATCAGAATATCATTGAAGAATACCTGATCCTTGGATTTAGATGGAAAATTACGCTTATTCTCTCATATTTCAACTATAAATATGATTTTTTTATTATGTATAAGGCAATTATCACATATCTATTATCTCACTTTTTTCTAACCCTTTTAAGAGAAAGTAGATTGATGGCATTGCTGGGGAGATTAGCCCATTCCGCCCTTGCGCAGAGGGCCGTTTGATCGTAGAACAAAAAGATTATGGGGCTTTCTTCTATCAGGATATCCTCCATACTATGGTAGAGCTGGTAGCGCAGGGAGTCGTTATTTTCTTTCAAGGCAGCTTCATAGAGGGCATCAAAGCTCGGGTTATCAAATCTAGTATAGTTCGGTGGTGCGGGATTTCCGCTATAAAACAGAGAGAAGTAGTTTTCTGCGTCTGGGTAATCTCCAATCCAGGAGGCCCTAAACATGGGTATAGTTCCCTTTGTCATTGCGTTTCTAAGACTAGCGGATTCTATTATTTCGATCTTTGCATTTACGCCGATTTGTTTCCATTGACTGGTCAGATAGGTCGCCAAATCCACATAATCGCTATTGGTATTAATCGTCACCTCTGGCGCAGCCTTTGTTCCATCATAGCCTGCTTTTAGGAGTAAAGCTCTGGCCTTGTCTAAATCATAATCATATCCCGCTAGGTTTTTATCAAAAGAGGGCAAGCCTAGTGGCGTGACCCCCTGCTCTGCGGGCACCCCTACATTGTTGCGTAAGGTGCGCATCATCAACTTTCTATCTACCGCATAGTTCAGCGCTTGCCGTAGGTACTTATCATTGAGAGGGTTGTCCTTGATGGCTAGATTGATGCCTATATATTCTAGGTTGAGATAGGGAGACTTGATGAGTTGTAGCTCGCATTGGAGGCTAGGATGCAAATCTCCGTTGACATCAAGTAGCTCATTGACATAGGAAGCATCCATTCCTGAAATAAGGTCGATCTCCCCTTTTTTCAGCTCTAAAAATGCGGTCTTCCGATCCGACATGAAGCTTATCTTGATGGCGTCTAGATAGGGCAAGGCTTGTCCATCTTCTAGCTCAAAGTAATTATCGTTTTTCTGCAAGAATAGATTTTGATTTTCAAGCCAGATCTTCATTTTGAAAGCACCCGTCCCAATGGGATTGGACCTAAATTGTATGTCGAAGTATTCTACTGCTTCCTTTGGGACAATGGAGCAATAATGCATAGTCAAGATTCCCATCATAGGTCTAAAAGCTTCTTTCAAATGGACCTGAAAAGTAAAGCTATCAAGCGCCACAAAGGGCTCATTATCAACTAATTTATCTCCAAATATCCAACTTCCTGGAGAGTTCACCTCATCGTCAATAATCCTTCCAAGGCTATAAGCTGCGTCATAGGCATTGACCACTCTCCCCTTCCCTGTTTCGAAGCAAGTAGAATCATGGAAATAAATATCCCTGCGCAGGTTGAATGTGTATATCTTACCATCTTCGGAAATAGACCAATCAGAAGCGATGGATGGCACTATTTCGAGTTCATCATTGAGTTCTATGAGTCTATTATAGAGGTGATCTACTGCCCAGATGTTGTTTTGACTTTTAGCGAATGCAGGATCTAGAGAGGTGATATTATTCGGCTGATTATATTTAAAAACAGTCCGATTTTCATTTTTGATACTAGACTCATTACAGCTAAATGCGAGTCCAAAGACAAAGAAAGAAAATAAAATACGCGTGATCAATCTGCCAATAAGTGTTCGATGTAAAACGATCTACAAAATGATTTGATATCTTCTCTAGTCGTCTTGTAGGTTTGTGCTACAGACTGAGGCACGCCTTTGATATTGGTAATATCCTTGAAGTGCTTATGGACAAGTTGTGTTGTTTTTGGATACTTAGGTAAGACTTTTTGAGCTTTGTCGCTCACTGTGATGACAAAATCAAACTTTATGTCTTCATATTCTAAGATGTGATTAGACTGATGTCCATCCATATCGATATCGTCCTCTTGTAAGGAAGCCTTGGCTCTAGAATTGATTCCTTGTGGATCATAAGCTGCGCTATACACACTCGCCTTCTCGCCACAAAAATATTTTAGGTATCCTTCTGCCATCTGACTTCGACAACTATTCCCCATTCCTACTATCAATATATTTTTCATATCGCTTTATTGTTGTCCACAAAATAGACAATTATGATGTACTATAAAAACGAATTCCATTATGGGCGGTAAATGCTCCTTGGATAGTCTCTCATACTGACCTTTTCGGAACGTAGTTCGCGCAAGGCATCTTTCGCAATCCATTGCGCAGAACCAGAGTCCATTTGCAGCAGTTCCTCCGCCACTGCTATAGCTTTTTCTTTAAGGTCTATATTCCTTTTTCCGATATTTCTGAGTGCCCAATTATTGGCTTTGCGAACAAAGTTTCTCTCATCCTCTGCGTACTTAATGATGTAAGGGAAGAAAGATTCAAAGATTTCATTGCCTTCCTTCTTTCGCGAAGATCCATAACAGGCGAATAACACAAAGGCGGACCTACGAATAAATTCTTTTTCACTTTTAATCCACTTTTTAGCCATAGGGAGAACCAATTGACTTGGCGCAAAGCACTTCATACAAAAGGTATCTGTCGTTTCCCAGTTGTCAAAAGTCTCCACCCAATATTGCATCAGATCCACTGTCAAATTTTTGGGGTCATATATTTTCGCGCATAGCAGTCTTGCTTCATGGATACCCGTTTCGAAAAGCTGTATCGCTAAATCATCATTTAGTTTGATGATTTTAGCGATTTGATTGATCTCTCTTTGATAAAGACCGATAGCACGCTTGGCCTCTATTCCGAATTTTTCAGCCTTGAACACCGAGTTTTCTTTATCTGCTCTTTCGTGCATCCAAGATAAAACTTCATCCAGGTTCATATTATTCAGGTTATTATGGTAAGAACTACACAATTTATTATGATGAGTCTATTTCGAAGGCATGTTGATTTGTTTCTACCAACATTACAGTTAAACAAGTATGAGTTCACTCCTCTTCTTCTTCTTCAATATCCAATCGCTCTACTAGATTGAGTACCCAGTTGATCACTTTTGGGCTTAGATATTTTGATATGCCCGCCTTTCTTTGTGCTGTTTTCAGGATTTTTACATTTTTGTATCCGATGGCGCGCTCTTCTGCTAGCTCTATATACTCTTGCCAATCATCAGCGGTGTACATATCAAATTGACCACGCATGATATCTAGGTCAGTAGGGTCTTGTAAATCGTATTCTGGCAAAGAAAAAGCATTTTAAAGGTGAACAATTCGACTAGTGAAGATATAAAATTGCATGACTCTTTGGGAGATAATTGCGTTGAAAAAAATATTTTGGGCGGCCCTCCCATGAGTCGCAGAAAAAGCGAATGTAGGGCGCCCGCCCAAATGAAAAATATATTAGAAGGTCTCTATAAGATTGTTGTGCAGATTAAACTAATTTTTCCCCAATTACACCTACCAAGAATCCAAAAATGGCTCCTAAGGAGGTTACGTAATTTTTTTCCAATTTGCTCTCTGGAATAATGTCTTGAATGAGTAAATACAAAATACCGCCACTCGCAAAAGTCATCATAAGCGCAGTCATAAAAGGATAGTCACTCAGTAAGTAAAATCCTATCAGGGCGCCAACGATACCGAAAAAACTCAAGAAGAAGAATATTACTAAAGTTTTTTTCTCTTCAAATCCGCTTTGGACAAGGTCTCTAAAAGCGTTAAATGCTTCGGGTAAATTTTGCAAGCCTATGAAGACCGCTAGTAACTTGGCTACCTTGGGTTCGGCAGCGAATACGGCTCCGAGGGCTATAGATTCTGGTATAAAATCCATCAGCATAGCCAGCAATGTGGCTGTTTGGCCTCCCTGCTTAGCTAAATATTGGTCGATGTACATAAATAAAAAGGCACCCAATAGGAATGCTGAAGCGAAAGGCAAAATGTCCAACTCCTCCATGCCTTTGGGGATAAGGACTAGAGCCAGAGCTGATAATATAATCCCACCTCCAAAAGACATCATCCCATGGGTCAATTCATATTTTAGCGCGCCTTCTTTGATATGGTGATTAAAGTAGTTGGCCAAAAGCCCGCCTATGAATACGGTAACTCCTGCGAAACCTGAATATAGAATTAGTTCTTTCATTGTTTATTTGGTTCTTTTTTATACACATTGACTCTCAGTCCGCTCAAACTTGCATTCATCTGAGGTTTGGAAGACAAGGTAGCAATTACATCCTACATAAAAAATCAATGAGATTTTTGGCTATGGTACTGTAAATACAGGATAAAACGTAAAAGTGAAATTCGCAATACCACCATTTAAGTGTTGCAGCTTTGCTTAAACAAATATGCTAAGGTCTAGAACATCACCATCTTTGATGCATAACTTTTTACGAATCTCCGCTTTTACCGGCAGTACATAGTTTTGCACTTTCGTATCAAACCATATCGAGGTATTCCAATTCAAATCTTTTATGCAGGCAATGGCTTTCATTCTTCCCCAACCTTCTTCTTGCCATTGGAGGTTTGCTCTAATTTCTTGAGAGAGCTTCATCGGAACAGTGACAAAGTGCCAAGCATTGTCAGTATTATGCTTCCATAACTTAGCTGAGAACTCATATTTTATTTTGTCGTCCACTCTTCGTTTAAATTTAAAGCAATAGTTGCTGTAAGTATGTTGTTATGCGTAAGCAAAAATTTCCCTCTAGATTTTTTTAGTAGCTTAAATTCGAAGCTAAGCTACTGAATGCCATAGGAAATCATCCAGTTTATCCAATTTATTTTTCAGAAGTTGTAACACACTCCAAATAGGCTTGTCTAATCTATTATCAAAGAAAATAATTATGTTCAATTTATTCAAACGTAAAAAAAAAGAAAGTAACATGGGAAAATTAGATGGTAAAGTAGCTGTTATCACTGGTGGTAGTAGTGGAATCGGGCTAGCTTCAGCTCAAGAATTAGTTAATAATGGTGCGAAAGTAGTCATTATGGGTAGAGGCCAAGAGGCTTTAGATGCGGCTACTGCACAGTTAGGTGCTAATAGTCACGGAGTGAAAGGAGACATCACAAACATGGCTGACCTTGACAGATTGTACGCTGAGACAAAGTCTAAATTTGGCAACATCGATATTTTGTATCTAAACGTAGGACAAGGAAAATTGGCTCCTATCGCGGATACAGATGAGGCATTTTTTGACAGCATGATAAACGTGAATTTCAAAGGGTCTTACTTCTCATTGCAGAAAGCGATTGCTCACTTGAATGACAAAGCGTCTGTTATCATCACTACTTCTTGGTTAAACGAGATTGGTTTTGGTGGAAGTAGTTTATTAAGTGCTAGTAAGGCTGCCTTACGTTCCGTAGTTAGAGTTGCGTCAGCAGAATTAGCGCCTAGAGGAATCAGAGTGAATGCAGTAAGTCCTGGACCGATTGGTACTCCATTTTGGGGTAAGATTGGCTTACCAGAAGATGTACTTAATGGTGCAGCAGAAGCGATCACAGCGCAAACTGCATTGAAGCGTTTTGGTTCTCCAGATGAAGTAGCTAAAGCAGTATTGTTTTTAGCTTCAGACGAATCATCTTACGTAGTGGGAGAAGAAATCGCTGTACACGGTGGAATTAATGCAGTATAATCAGCAATAAAATAATAAAGATGTCTAGAGATTGAATTATCTCTAGGCACCTTTTTTTTGGAGCTTAACAAGAGAGAAAAAATATATGAAACTTAATAAAGTACTATTAAAGGAATTTAGAGACGAGATGAATACCACAAGAAGATTTTTAGAAAATATTTCTGAAGATCTTTTTGAATATGAGCCGCATGAAAAGTCTAAGGGCTTTGGAGAATTGGTAAATCACATGCTCCCTATTCCAAGTTGGATATCAGCTATTACTAAAAATTCAGAATTGGATTGGAGTAAGGCTACTCCCCCAGCTGCCTTACAATCCAAAAAAGACATCCTAAAGCAATTTGAAAAAAATGTGGCTATGGGAGAGCAAGCTTTGAAGGCTACTAGCAATGGCGAATTGAAAGAAAAGTGGACTATGAGAAATGGCGAAACTGTCTTTTTCTCAGGCCAAAAGAGAACTGCCGTGCGTAGATACGTGTTTAATCATATGATACATCATAGAGCACAACTCGGGGTTTATCTTCGACTAAATAATGTCAAGGTCCCTGCTAGTTATGTGTCTTCTGCTGATGAGAAGTTATTTTGATATATCTCTCGATAACAAATTATAATTCAACTAGAAGTTTAAAAATATATCAATTTATGGATAATCCTTTTGCAAAACAGTATTCAGATTACAAGGACCTTACGCTTGTAGAATTGGGAATTAAGGGAGATAAAAAGGCGTTGCAAAACCTAGTGGTTCGTCATCAGTTATTTGTCTATAATCTTGCCCTAAAGATGACAAGTAGTACACAAGATGCAGAAGATCTGACGCAAGAAGCATTCATAAAAGCGATTACTAGTTTATCTAAGTTTGAAGGTAAGAGTAAGTTTAGGACATGGTTATATCGAATTACCGTAAATCATTTTTTGAATGACCAAAAAAGAAATTCCAAACATAGTATTGTAGATTTTGAAAGTTATTTCAACAGTATAGAATCAATGCCAAGTTCTGCTTTAAATGAACAAGAAAAAAATGAACTAAAGGAGACTATCGAAGAATTGAGAATAAGCTGCACGTCTGGTATGCTCATGTGCTTATCCAAGGAACAACGCATGATTTATATTTTAGGAGAGCTTTTTGAAATTGACCACAATCTTGGTGGAGAAATTTTAGATATTTCTCCAGGCAACTTTAGGGTAAAACTGATGAGGGCTAGAAAAGATATCAATCAATGGATGAACAACAAATGTGGCCTGGTAAATAAAAACAATCCTTGTCGTTGCTCGAAAAAAACAAAAGGATATATCAAAGCGGGCAAAGTAGATCCAGACAACTTGCAGTTTAATACAAGATATCGATCTAAGATAAATGATTTTTCAAAAACGAATGCTGTTGAAATTACGAATACAGTGGAAGAGTTGAATAAAAAAGTATTTCAAGATCATCCCATGCAAGATCCGATACAGGCCTCAAAAATTATCAATGAGGTGTTTAATCACGATCTTATAAAATGGATAATAGATTTATAATTCACATGACAAGAAACAAAAATAGATTTGCGATAATCGCCACCATACTAGGTGTACTATCTGTGGGTATTTATGCCTTGAGTCCGAATCTACACACAAGTATACTTTCAAATATACAGTCTATCAGTGCTGCTGAAAGGGATAGTTTATTCAATAGTTATTGGTATAGTGATAAAGCGGAAATAAGGACTTACCAATTGAATCAAGCTCGATATGGCGAAATGCATCAAGGGACAGCCACTTTGATATTTGTCACTGAACCTTTTTTAAACAAGAAAGGTGTAAAACCAGATAACTACAAAACCACTAAAAGCAAAACGCAGGTTTTGAAAATGAATTTTTTGAAAAAATTTGGAACAGGTATATACCCGTATTCGATGATGCTCTCCACTTTTACGCCTATAGCAGATGCACAAGGTGTATTAAAAGCTAATGTAACGGGGCAAGAATGGTGCGGCCATATATTTTCACAAATGAGAAAAAAAGATAATCATTATGATGTAGCTTCTTATTCTTACTTTGAAGAAGAAGGAGATATAAAATTTAAATTGCCTAGCGTCTTTACGGAAGATGAGATCTGGTCGCGTATACGAATAGATTATAAGAATTTGCCAGTTGGAGATATAGAAGTCATTCCAGGCTTGTATTATACTCGATTGGAACAACATGAACTAAAGGCTGAAAAAGCGAATGCAAAGCTTTCCGTAAACGATAAAGAGTCTGTTTATACCTTGCACTACCCTAAGAGAAATAGAACCCTGGCGCTTACTTTTAATACTTCCTTTCCACATGAAATAGTAAAGTGGGAAGAAACGTATGCTGACAAAAGAGCACCAGATAAAGTGTTAACAACTACAGCCACTTTAGACCAAGCAAGAAATATAGACTACTGGAATTATAATGCAGAAAAGCATAAAAAAATAAGAAGAGAATTAGGAGTTCCGTATTAGGTAAAAGACTATCTATCTCAAAAGAAATTAGTGCGTCCAGTAGGCAGGTTAAAAATACTCCTCTGTAGTGGTCGGATAGGCCTATGATAGCTATGGGGAATTAATGTTAGCTGTCTCCAGCACCCTTCTTATTTAAGTCCACTGGGGCCTAAATTGCTTCCCTTGGCTAGCACGGGACAGGTCGCACCAGTCAATCACACATAAATCATCAAAGGTCGAAATTAATTCTAGTTTAATAACCTTGCACCTTTATAAGAACTTTTTGTTTCAACATTTAGAATTTAACCTTAGGTCAAATTGTTATGTATATCTAATTGTTGACAACATCATGTATTCCTGCACAATCCCTAATCAAATGGATTTCAAACTCTTACATTGAGTTTTATCTATTTTTCATATCAATATTTTACTACCGAAACTTGAGTAAATATATTCGGAGTTAAGAAATTCTTCTTTGAATGGTCTTTGCAGACCCTAGGAAATCTCTCTGCGCATCCCTGTATTTAACCGGTAGTTAAAAGAGAAACTATGAAGTGGACAAGTATGCGTAATTGATACACTAATGAAATTCAAAACGGTAGGTTTGCAATAAACGCTCTTAATAGTTGTCAAACAAAGAACTAAATTCAAGAAATCACACTTCATCTAAATTCCACTACATTAAATTTTATTAACCACTGTAAACCAGATACTTATTTACATTAAGCAAACTATTATCGGAATCTAAAATCCAATTTTTAAGGAAAAATATATTTTTGGAATGACTTCTTAATAGGTATTTTAGTTTCTATTGAAAAAAAAACAACTAAATCTTACTTAAAATGAAAGCCTATCTGTCCCTTATTTTATTCTTCCTTTTTGGCGTAAATGCCTTTTCTCAGAATCAAAATTTTGACATCAAACTTAAATCGAAAACATTCACTCCAGCAGAAAGAGTGGGTTTTGAAGATGCTCTTCAAGTCCGAAGTAGTGAATCCCCTCAAGGATATATTTATCGTCTAGTACAATTTTATACTATCCCTACTACTGCGGAAAAACTAAAGCTGAATGCAGCTGGAATTGAACTAATAAGTTATATTCCTAATAATGCCTACATCTCCAAAGTAAGTACGAGCGTTTCAAAAACGGACTTAGTCGAAATGAATATTAGAAGTATTCATATTATCGAGAATGATATGAAGCTAGCCCCCGTACTAATCAAACAAGACTTCCCTGATTGGGCGGTTACAGGAGAATACATCCGGTTAAATGTGAAGTATTATTCTGAACTAGACAAATCCAGCCTCCTTAATAATATTAGTGAAAATGAAGGACAAGTCTTAGGACAATTAGACAAGATCAAAACTTTAGTAGTCCAATATCCAACTTTGGCCATCAGCGAATTGGCAAGTAATCCTCTTATTCAATGGATTGAGCCTATTTCAGCACCGAATAAGTCTGAAAGCACAATTGGCAATAATACTTTTCGTTCAAACGCCATAAATACACAATATTTAGAAGGTAGAAAGTATGACGGTAGAGGCATAACAATTGGTTTGGCAGATGACGGTGTAATAGGACCTCATATCGACTTCGAAGGAAGAGCTACGATTAACACAATAGAAAACGCAGGTATACATGGAGATATGACTTCTGGTATAGCTGTAGGTGCAGGTAATCTAGATCCAACTGTTGGGGGGACAGCCCCTGGTGCGGACTTACAAGTTTTCAGAATAGGAAATCTAATCTTTTTAAGTTCTAATGGCCATATTCTCAATGCGGTAGAAAATCTAAATAACCTTGACATTACAATTACCTCTACTTCTTATAGTCAAGGATTTGGAGGAGAATACAACACAACAACTGAATTTGCGGACCAACAAGTATATGAAAATCCAGTCATAGCACATGTTTTTGCAGGTGGTAATTCTGGAACACAAGATCATGGTTACGGAGCAGGTCCTGGTTGGGGTAATATCTCAGGAGGTATGAAGGCTGGAAAGAATACTGTATGCGTTGGCAACTTAGATTTAAATGACAATTTAATATTTAGTAGTAGTATAGGACCTGCAGCTGATGGTAGAATAAAGCCCGACATATGCGCCATTGGAGATGGTAATTATTCCACAAATGAAAATAATACCTTTCAACGTGGTTCAGGAACTTCTGCTGCATGCCCAGCAATAGCAGGTATATTCGCTCAACTAAGTCAAGCATACAAAGAAAATAATGATGATGCAGTCCCAGAAAGCGGTTTAATTAAGGCGGCTATACTGAACACTGCAGAAGACTTAGGTAACCCGGGACCAGATTTTCGATTTGGTTGGGGAAGAGCCAACGCTTTAAAAGCAGCTAGAATTATTGAGGATAAAAGATATATGAGTGACAACATGGAGCAAGGTCTTAATCAGACTCACCTCATAACAGTTCCTGAAAATGTAAGCGAACTCAGAATAATGACCTACTGGACAGATTTAGAAGGAAGTCCTAATTCTGCTTTGGCCTTGGTCAATGATATCAATATGCAAGTAGTAAGCCCTAGTGGTGATGTGTATAATCCTTGGATTTTGGATCCCACACCGGATCCAACAGCTTTAAATACTGAAGCGATACGAGGGATAGACAACTTGAATAATATGGAACAAGTTACCTTAGGCCAGCCTGTTGCTGGTGAATACATGGTTAACTTAGATGGCTTCTCGATTCCACAAGGACCACAAAAATATTATGTTTTATATGATTTCATTTTTGATGAGGTGGAGCTTACTTATCCATTAGGTGGAGAGGGTTTTGTACCTGGCGAAACTGAAATTATCACTTGGGATGCTTCAGAAAGTGATGCGCCTTTCACTGTGGAATATACATTAGACGGTGGAGCTACTTTTATAAATATCGGCACAATCCAAGGTAATAATAGAAGACTTGAGTGGTTTGTACCCGATGTTATTTCAAATGAGGTGAAAATTCAAATTAGTAGAGAAGGCTCTACCTCAATTAGTAACGAAAACTTTACAATAGTAGATGCACCAATAAATCTTGAAATAGTGCGAGTATGTCCTGATACTGTTGAATTTACTTGGGATCCCGTGGATGAAATAGAACAATATGAAATTAGTCAATTAGGTGAAAAATATATGGACTCCATAGGTTTTTCAAACACTAATTCATTTATAATAACAGGTCTTAATCCGAATGAAGACCATTGGTTTAGTGTACGATCATTAGTATCAGGAAGTAAAGGCAGAAGAGCTTTTGCTGTAAATAAACCTCCTGGAACTGCAAATTGTGTTTTGAATAATGATGTGGAGATGGTACAACTAATAAGTCCTTTTGAGGGTGGTGTTACATCATGTACTGATTCAGAAAACACAAGAGTTAGTCTTAGAATAGCCAATCTAGGATTGGAGTCTGTATCAAATATAGATCTAAACTATCAAATAAACAATGAACCTGTTGTTACTGAATCGTTTACTACGGACTTAATAACTGGAGAGGAAGACAATTTCACGTTCACCACTTTAGCTGATTTATCAGGCTTAGAAAGCTATGAAATTGCGATTTGGGCTTCGTTGTCTAACGATGAAAACTTTTTTA
Organism: uncultured Saprospiraceae bacterium; assembly: GCA_964481325.1. Classification (GTDB taxonomy): domain Bacteria; phylum Bacteroidota; class Bacteroidia; order Chitinophagales; family Saprospiraceae; genus JALZVN01. Next base: position 5,348 of record CAYZUW010000031.1, on the reverse strand, counting down.
ATGACACCTTAAGAGAAAATTCTAGAATATTTCAAACGGAAGTTGTCTCTACTTTTCCTTTAAATGAAAACTTCCAAGATTTTACACTTTGTAGCGCTGGTATAACATGTGAGGCGATAGTATGTAATTTGGACAATAGCTGGACTAACTTTACTAATTTGGAAGAAGACGATATAGATTGGAGAACGGATTCTGGTGGAACGGGAACAACCGAAACTGGACCTGAAGTGGATTATGATAGAGGAACATCCTCTGGAAAATACTTGTACTTAGAAGGTAGCCAAGGTTGCAATCTCAGAGAGGCTGTATTATTTTCACCTTGTATTGATTTGACTAATGCATCTTGCGCAGAATTTGAATTTGCTTATCACATGTTTGGTGTTAATATTGGTGAGCTCCATGTAGATGTTGTTAGTAAGGATGAGAGCTTTTTAGATGTCATGGATCCAATTATTGGAAACCAAGGTAATCAATGGAGACTAGTACATATTGATTTAAGTCCCTTTGTCGGCGAAATAATAAACATTAAGATTACGGGCACTATTGGAAATGGAGTCAGAAGTGATATAGCTATTGATGCGATGAGCATAAATGTTGATGAACCAACCGCAAGCTTTAGTTTTGATGATGGTGGCATTGGAGAACCTATATATTTCTCTAACTCTTCTATTGGAGGTATAGATTCTTATTTGTGGAATTTTGGTGATGGTACATCTAGCCCTGATTTAAATCCAGTTCACATATATTCAGAGCCTGGAATTTACGATGTACAATTGATTGTTACTGGATTCTGTGGAAGCGACACTTTAACGCAACAGCTTGAAATCAATATTTCTACATCCACTTCAGAAACGGAGAATATCGCATCTGGCATTGAGATTTACCCTAATCCAACAAATGATAATTTCACTATTCAATTTCCTTCTCAATTGTTAAATCAAGAAGTGGATATTAGATTGAGAGGTATACATGGGAAATTGATTGCAGATTACAGCTCTCTAAACCTAACTGAAGAAATAAAAATAGACGATTTTGAAGCGCCTAACGGAATGTATTTTATTGAAATATCAAATAAGAATTTCAAAGTTATAAGAAAATTAATTAAGCAGTAAGCACTTGTTGCATAGATGAATTGCTTAAAACTTAAATTTATTTACTATTAACGAAACCAAATATTATGAATTTAAAATTTTACACTTTAACCTTAACAAGTTTATTTATAATCCTAAATTTTTTGCCTTGTGCTGCTCAAATCCCCACTGATAGTTTAGTGGGTCACTATCTCCTCGAAGGAAGTCCTGCAGATTCTAGCGGCTTAGGAAATGACGGCATCTTAATAGGCGACATTACTCCCACTGAAGACAGATTTGGACGTGCTGATGGAGCATATTTACTTAGTGGTGGACATATAGATTTAGGAAATCCTGAGGTATTTCAATTTAGTGATGCGATAACTATTTCAGCGTGGATTAGACTTGATACTATGACCGGAGCATGGGTGGCTGTTGCTTCGAAATGGGATGGCACTGGATATTTCTTAGGCATAACTCCAGAGGCAGATATTATTAGATTTAATATTGGTGACGGAGGGGTAGTCAATGGAGAACCTACCGACTTTAGTGCATGGCAACAAGTTGCAGCAACTTTTGACGGTAGTATAGTAAGCATTTACCAAAACGGGGAACGAGTTTCTAGTTTGCAACACAATCTTGAAATACTAAATAATGGTTTCAATCTACTTTTAGGAAGGCAGTCAGAAAATAAAGTAATTACTCCTTTTATGGGAGCCCTTGATGATGTGCTTATATATAATAGAGCTTTGAGCAACGAAGAGATTCAACAAGTTTTTGAAGAAGGATTGATGGAACCACCTGTGAGTACACAAAATATAATACCTGATAGCTACGTTAACATTGCCCCTAATCCAGCGCAAAACAATATCACTATCACAAATAATAGCGAATTAGAGATTACCTCTTACACACTTTTTGACATATCTGGAAGAAAGATAAACCAAGGAGCTTACCAACAAGATATAAACGTAAGCAATATCCCTACGGGAATCTATTATTTAAGATTGAATTTTGAAGATGGGATATTGACCAAAAAGATAATTAAACAATAGATTCTACCTTCTAATTTTAAGTTTGAAGAATATGAAACACTTCTAAGATAGAATGGAAAAAATAAAAGGACTAAGTATTTGTGTATCCTGTTAGATAAAGTTTAGAAACAGGTGAACAAAAACTTAGTCCCTTTTTTATACCCATAGGTATAATTAAATAACTAGTACAAAATCTTAATGCTTACTTAGTTATTTTAATCGTTTTAATCGCATCATCGATTCTCACCTCCACCAAATACATTCCAAAAGAAAATGAACTTAAGTCTAATACAGAAGTTTGATTATCAGGATTGATATTCAAAACAGCACTACCCAATAAGTTGTAAATTGTAATTTCATCAACCAGTTCTGAAGTCTCTATAGTTAATAGATCACTTACTGGATTAGGATAAACGCTAAATTTATCCAATTTTAGCTCTTCGACGCTATTAGGAGCAACTACATCAAATAAGACATCATCAATAAAGTATTCATTGTTTGCGTCTAATGCAAAAAAGTCAATGGCACCAATTACTTGATCATCATCAAATGGTTGTCTATCTAGCGTTGTTTCTCCAACAGTCATTGTCCATCCAGATTCACTAGCTTGTTCAGCTATTTCAAATACAATAGAAATGGGAAACCAAGCATCTTCAGGATAACTCCAACTATAAGCTGGGTCAGCGTCAGCAATCCCTGGGTACGCCCCTCCTAGTCCCGGCGTTCCATTTGGGCTGGCAGTATTGTTAAATACTAAATTTGGAGAATTAAAGACTCCGTTTCCGCCATTTCCTGCACCTCCACTTGGTGAAGTTTGTCCTTGAATGTTGAAATATCCAGTTCTTCCAGCTGGAATGTACATCATAAAACTTAATTCATAAACCCCTACCTCATCAATATTTTGTAGGATTAACATAGCATCTTGTGGTCCAGGCCCTGTCCCAATAAATCCAGAGTTAGTTCCTGAATTTGAAACTTCATCAGAAACCGCGATGCTTTCATCGGCATTATTACTACCTGACCAAACAGCCCAAACGGCAAGGTTTTGATTAAGTACAGGTCCCAAGTTGTAAGTGTCAAATGAATCCTCAATGAGCTGAGCTTCAGTGCTTAGAGAAATACATGTGAATGCGAATAGTAGTAAGAAAAATTTTTTCATATACAAGTTTTTCGTTAGCAATAAATATCTATTACTCCGTAAATATACATTGTTTGTTGGGTAATTCTAATAAATCAGATTTTGAGTATTGGAAATGATAGTACACTACATTTTTACAAGGTTCGCTAATCATCAATATTTATGAGTCCATTATGAGCATTTATATTATTATACCTACTATTCATTATTAAATTTAAGCGTAGCTACTTAAACCTCTACATACAATGGGTAATTGTTTTTTGCTTGTTTAGATTTTTCTACATCAATATCAACTGTTAAAAAGGGCAAGTCATTCGAAGTTCGTCCTAGTAATCCTCCGTCCATTGGTTGGCAAATCCAACCCGTACCGCCCCAATTAAAGTTATCTTCTCCGACACCTGAGCGATTTGAACTAAGACAATAGGCGCCACCAATAACCGAAGATGTTTGCCCGCATCGTATCCATTGCTCGGTTGAAGAGGTACCAGTTGCTCTAGGACACAATAGTAGATCCATGCCTTCTAGACCATACTTTCGGGTATGTTGGGTAAACCAAATTTCCGTGCAAAGTAAAAAGCCTATTTTTAATCCGTTTACTTCAATCAGTTCAAAGTTCTTCGGCTCTCTATCAAACCAAGTACCTTCATAAAATCCTTCCTCTTCTGGAAAAAAATACTTGGTGTGTACTTTTTGATGTCCTGCTTCTTTAGTCCAAATATAGGCGGTGTTGTAAAAACCTCCATCCCGGATAATAGGTTTGGTATAGGCGACAATCGTATCCTCTAAATTCTCTATTCTTTGTAGCCATCTTTCATGCGCTTCTACTGCTTTAATTTTATCAGCTTTATTCGCAGCAGGTTTGTTTGCGATCCAAGCATAAAATGGCATTTCTGGCAGAAGTAGCAATTCGCTTTTATTCAGTTTGCAGTGAGATACCAGTTGCTTCCATTCTTGCTCCACTTTTATCGGGTCGTTATTTAATTGACAAACTGTTACTTTCATTAGTTGTTTTTACTGTTAAGGTAGATAAATAATATCATATTAGGGAAAGGGGCACTAAACTGTTGTCTAAATATATAATAATAGGTTGATTGTAACGCGAGATGTTTAAGTGAATTATGCGTTGAACTAAATGTAGAATAGAACCTTAGAAATAGTTTTTGATGATTTCTATAGTTGAAAGAGTCGTTAAATCTCGGTATTTTTTATAAATAATACATTATTTATTTAGCGCCCTTTTCTGGCTATCCGCTTTATTCAAGCCCCAGGATGGTAGTTCAGCTAGAGCCTATCTTCATCTATCTTCGTACCTCAGCTAGCTAATGATAGGCTAAGCTTCACAAATTATCCTGAGGCTTTCATGCTCGCTCCTATCCAGGGTCGAAAAAACCATAGGAAAATTATTTCTTAAACCACTTTTGTTTTAAAATGGTATAAATATCTATGCTAATGAATTTACCATTTTTGAATTCACAATCTCGAATGGTTCCTTCGTAGGTGAAATTTATATTTTCTAAGGCGTTTTTACATTTTATATTATCACTTACAACATATCCTTCGATTCGATTCAAATTTAATTGCTCAAACCCTAATTTAAATAGGCTAGGCATCATTTCTTTCAATATGCCATTTCCCCAATACGTTTGCAATAACCACATTCCAATCTCTGCTTTACTATGTTTTACTTATAAATTATTGAAGCCACAAGCACCTCTGAATTGATTATCTTGTATTCCATATATCACCCACCATATTCCAGTTCCGTTTTCCTTAAGGTCGCGATACCAATTCATTTGAGTTTTAGTTTCTTCTAAGGTTGAATAGTGGACGTCGTAATATTTAGTTATCTCGGGACTGGAGAGTCCTTTGTGAATATTGACAATATCCTCTGGTTCTATTTCTTTGAGGTAGTAATTATTGCTTTTCTAAATATTTTACGGATACTAGTAATGCTATATTGCCCGCCAGTCTGACCTTCGAATAGCCAATATATAAACTCAAAGCTTACCCCCCACCGCGAGAGTGATAGGAAGGAGGTGAGGTACGAACCGTATATGGGCTGCCTTTTTTCGGCAGCCCATATACCGCAGCGGACGCGGAGTCCTG
>CAYZUW010000030.1:0-19717 GCA_964481325.1 uncultured Saprospiraceae bacterium | reverse complement strand
TTCCTAAATCGGCCGTGGTCAATGGATTTATAGAACGGCATTCAGATATTTTGTACAATCTTATTCCATTGAAAAGGGAAGTATCTGAGTACATATCCACCTCTGCCAATGCTGATTTCAAGATTGGTTTATTTGATGATAGCAGATCAGGTCTTGACTTAATGATCAATCTAAAAGAACCTAATTTAAAAGAATTTATAAAAACGGCGGATCGCGTTTTACTCAAAACCAACATATGAATGATACTCAAAAATTTAGAGGCACGGGCGTAGCTCTTATCACTCCTTTTAAAAATAACGCTATCGACTTTGAGGCATTAACCTCTATCATAGAACATCAGATCAGTGGAGGAGTAGACTTTCTTGTATCTCTAGGAACTACTGGCGAATCAGTTACCCTATCGCATGAAGAATGCATTTCTGTGCTTCAACATACTATTAAAGTCAATAGCAAAAGACTGCCTATAGTCGCTGGAATGTTTGGTTCGAACAACACTGCTGCGCTGCGTCAAAAGATTATAGACTTTGACTTTTCTGGTGTAGACGCCATCCTATCCAGTAGCCCAGCATATGTCAAACCAACGCAAGAAGGTATTTTTGCGCATTATGCAGCTATTGAAGAAGTATGTCCAGTGCCTATAATAATATATAATGTTCCAGGTCGTACAGCTTCTAATATCGATGCGCCTACTTTAATAAAATTGGCTCGACACAGTAAAAAATTCATTGCTGTGAAAGATGCTTCTGGAGATATGGAACAAGCACTTTACCTTATCGGTAATAAACCAGATCACTTTTTGGCTCTGTCTGGAGACGACCCATCAGCTTTTCATTTTATCACCTCTGGTGGAGATGGAATTATCAGCGTAATTGGAAATGCCTACCCGAGTGAATGGAGCACCTTGGTCAATAATATTTTTGAGGGGAATATAGAACTTGTCAAAACAATAAACAATCTACTCAATCCTATTCATAAATGGTTATACATCGAAGGTAATCCTACAGGCATCAAAGGGGCTATGGAGCATCTAGGATTTTGTCAACGTGATGTTCGCCTCCCATTACTTAAAATGACTGATCGAAATCTTACCCATCTTAAAACAGCGATGGACTTAGTAAAAGCAACTTTAAAAGTTTGATTGTAAGTGCATGAATTGAGAAAATGATTTAAATCCCTCTAATTCTGCGTATCAAATCATTCCAGCGTTCACTCATGTTTTGTTCTCTGGCTGAGCGATCTTCCTCTACAATCAGCATTCCGTTTTCATCTTCTCGCAAAATGAATCCAAAAATATAGTCACTAGCATCTCCCTTAGAAGTGATGTTAGCAATCCCAAAACGTAAATCATTATATTGTAGTAAGCCATCCTTTCTTTCCAAAATAGCATAATAATCTTTTGAAAACCAGCGTAAGGTTTTAAAATCTTTATGCCCTTGATGCTTATCGATTAGGTGATGATTCTTAGGGATGATATTAAATTCCTTTACTATGGGTTCGCTGTCCAGAATAGAATAAAAAGATTGATAAAATTCATCTTTTCCTTCTGCTGTACAAGTCCATAAAAAGTTATTTAAAATCGTTGGAGAAGTAGTGTAACGAGAATACACAAAGCCTTCCTTAGCCAAGGATTTCTCAAAGACGGCATTCACTTTAAACTTATTGTACACTGTCCAAGTCATATATAGACTGGAAATGATAATTCCTGCCCAATTGACCCAGTAACGCGCCTTTGAGCCACGTGTAAGAATACGTGCGATCAAGAGGCAAATCAAAAAAGGAATTGTATAGAAAGGATCAGCTACAGAGATATTATTGAATGCTACTCTGTAATCTGAAAAAGGCTGAAATAATTGAGTACCGTAGGTGGTACAAGAATCCAGCAATGGATGCGTAAAAATAGCCCAGAAAAATAGCCAATACCAATCTCGCCTTGTTAAGTCTACCGCTTCAAGTCGCCTTCCAAGATAGCGAAATACAACAGTGAGTATAAACCCAATCATTCCTAAGATTGTGCTGATGAGCATCACATAGTTAATATTGCCTGAACTACTATAGGGTATATAGTTTATCCCAAACAGTAATGCACCAATAGATATGATCCAAAGACAAGATGCGCATATCTTGAAAACTTTGCCCTGATGCCATCCAGATTGATAAAAAGCTGTTGTAAAATAAGCCAGTAAAGCTGGAGCTGTTATGGCAAAAAAGAAGGAATGCGAAATCGCCCTATGAAAAGCTAGTGCTGTGATATCATCTACTACAAAATTAGCCAGAACATCTAAATCTGGGATTGTCCCTGCAATAGCTCCCCAGACCATAGCACGATTACCGAGCTTCTTACCCATCACCACCTCTCCTACTGCCGCGCCTAAAACTATCTGTGTTATGGAATCCATGTATCTATGATATCAATATTGCTATGCCGCAAAAGTAGTATTTAAACCCTGTAATAGGAAACTCACTTAATAAATTTCAAAAACTGCACAAGGAATAGTATCCTTCGACAAATTATGCACTTGGACGGGTTCATCTCGATCATATCGTGTCCAATATTCAAATTGGCTCTCTTTAGAGGTATTCAAGGGAATATCAGCTAAATTTAACAGAATAGCAGTGCCTTTGTGAGTGATTTTCATTGAACTCAAGGGAGCAAGATTAAGCATTCGAATAGTAAACAATTCACTATTAAGGATATTGTCTGAAGTCAAAGGAGTAGGCACGGGGTTTCTTGCTACACCTGTTTTGTGATCTATAGTAAAAAAACGAATGTCTTTAATATCAATATTGGCAAATCGATGCGTAAAAGGGCCTTCAGAGAGCTTGAATTTTCCTCCTGCATAATGAGTTGGTAGATTCACAATTCTACTTTGCTCTCCTTTATCTTGTAGCCACATTTTACCTCCTTGAACCGCAAGGTAACAATAGTTTTAGTCATGTTGGTGCATCAAGGCTGTATCGCCAGGCATAGCTATTATCTCTAATATTCTAATTTCTTCATCCTCATATAAAATATGATGTAGAGGTTCATCCTCTACTAATATTTGACCAGACAGATTTAATAAACTCAAAAACATAAAAAAAAAGAAATAGGTGCCTCATGCAGGCAAGATACAAAATCACCAGTTTAATATTAAAAAAGGAGATAAGAACCGCTGCGGGTTCTTATCTCCTTTATCTTCAATCTAATCAAGAAGTTTCTTTACTGTAGGGTAAATTGTACAACCACCCCTCCTCGAGTACTCGTAATAGGAAATGAATTACTAATCCTTGGATTTGTAAAACTATAATCGAAAAACAGTCTCAAATTTAGATTGTCATTTACATCGTAATCTACTGATGGAGAAAATCTAAGTGATCTGAGTCCTCTTGTTATTTCGAAATTACTCTCATCACCAAATCGATGGTTACCTGTCAAATCATCTCTGTATGAGAAATCAAAAGTAAATGTTAAATCACTTGGTTCGTCACCACCAGAGAATTTCAACGGAGTATCTCCTCCAAGCTGAATCTTCCCATCGTCATCATCATCTTCATCATCCTTCTTTTTACCTCTTGCTTTTTGCTTTTTCGCGCCGCCTTTTAAGAATCCAATAATGACATCTTTAGCTACGTAAGATAGGCCTACGGTATATTCAGAAGTGTTTGTTTCACTCAAATTAAAATCCGTAAAATTCATACGCAAATCACGCGCTCTACTATAATCCAGTCGTAAGGACAATTCATTATCAAACTGCATATCTAGTCCTATTAAAGGAGAAAATTGCTCCGAAATAGTAACCGCAGGAACTTCAAATCGAGAATAAAAATTCTGAGTAATACCATTCTTTTCAAAAGGGTTGCTAGGGTTAAAGTCCAAGTCCGTATTAAACGAATTGATATTCAATGATGATCGATAGCTATGACTAAGGGTGAAGCTCTTAAATACATTTTCAAAAGCAGGGATTTTTTCTAATCCACGATAATTTATTCGCCAGTTTACTCTAGGAATCGTATTTATTTGATTTTCGAATCCAACAGCTATATCATTTGCATCTTCACCTGTATAAGCAGCAAGAAATGCAGGGATCAAAACATCTATGTTCTCTTGACCAAATCCATCCGTAAAAATAGTACTATCTCTATCATGTACTCCTGAACCTAATCTACCAGAAATAACCCCTCTATTATCCAAAAAGGTGTCAAATAATTCTTGAGAGCCTTCTTGATCATTATGACCAAACAAAGTCTGCAATGCAAAATAGGAAGTTGTAAATGATCCATTTTCCCTAGGAGTCAAATGTTCAAATTCGCCAGTTGTCTGGTTTTGCAAAAACAGTTCAGAATTATTTCGCACCAAATTTCGATTGGCTTCCAGTTCAATTCTAAAATTCTTAAACGGCTCTACTGTTAAGTTGCCAGTTATAGTTTGTGTTCTGGTTTGGGTTATTTCTTGATTTTGTAGCAATGCCCCGGATATCCACCCCTGTGCTGCAGCATCATCAAAATATGCTTGATCCGGTTGAAAGCCTACTACGAAACCCCATCCGGGAGCGTTAAAGCCCTCTTCTAATCCTAGGTATTGGGTGCTTGGCAAATACCCCGGCAAAACAGTTGTGAAATTCTCTTGATAGTTTATTCGTCCTCTCCTTATGGACAATAATGGTCTTAGCAGCACCTTTTCTACTTTTGAAAGTTCTCTATCTTGCTTCTTTTTCTTTTTCTTGTCGTCGGCCTCTTTCTTGTCTTTAGAAGAATTTTGCAATCTAGAACTACCTCTACTTCCTCTAGAGGCACTTTGCCTATTCCCATCATTTATTTTTTTGAAATACTTAGACTTATTATATAAAGCGTCAAAATTCAAATCCAAACTACCTTGTCTATTTTGACTGTTTTGGACGATATTTCCTAAATCTTCCTGTCCAAGTGCTGCAGCATCCCATCCATAAGAAGCTCCATATTGTAATCTCACATTCACCCAATCCAAAAGAGGAATGCTCTTGAATGGAAGTGTATAACTCACATTCGCATTGTGAGTGTAAGCCTTATTCCTTCCTAAATCTTTAAAATTATCTAACAAGAAATCAGAAATCTCACCCCTATCTCTTCGTAGTCCAAAATTTGGATCATCTTCATCCTCGATAAATTCGCTCAATTCATCAATGACAGATAAGTTATTAGCATTAAAATTAAAATCTAATGCTTTAGTTATATTCCATTGAAGATTATAGTTTCTATCCCAAGTAAAACGTTTATCGAAAAACGTCGTGAAAAATTCATTGTCTCCAGCAAATCTATACTTCGTCTCTGCTCTTGTCCTATCTACAGAAGTATTAAAAGAGAAGGAATTTGGAATCAGATTGATATTCGCATCCTTTATCAAAGCAAGATGCTTCCCAAGTTTCTCTCCCTTAAACAACTTTTTAAAGGGTGATATATATAAAGGTGTAGTAGAGTAGCTATAATTTACTGCACCACGTGTCTGCTCTATTCGGTCTGTTTCGATAAGAGGGTTCGAATTTTCAGTTGTAGTCTTCGCATACGTAAACGCAAAATTCGAAATATCCCATGGTAGGGGAACACTCTCGCTTGTCCTCTCCTTTCGAACATTTGTTAAGTTATAAGTTCTTATAGAAGAAATATCCTGCGCTTGTTCCCGAACAGAGTCTCGTTTCTCTCCTTGAAATTTAGTCAACTTTTCTTTCAAAGGAATATCTAAATCATACGGATCAAATTCCGGATTCTTACGCGTTTCAGATAAAGAAGCATAGAATGGAATCTTAAGCCCCCACTTTTCAGGGAAAAATTTGGAAAGCTCTAAACTGGTTGTTGCATCAAATGATATGGTCTCTTCACGCTGAGTTTGTGCTATCTTCTCTTCTAGCCTTCTCCAACCATTTGATCTATACTCTGTAGCTAAACTTAGATTACCAAAATCAGCCAATTGCATATCTAATCGAGCAACAGCTGCTCCACCAGCACTCTCATCCAAACCGTTCAATCGAAGCTCATTTACCCAGACTTCCGCACACACAGGGCCCCCTTTATCACTTCTATTTCGTACCCCCAGCATCAGTCCTTTTACTAAACCAAGGTTTGGATTTCCGACTATACGAATGGTGTTCGTAATATTATTATCTGCTGGATTAGGAACATCTTGTTCAAATATCTCAGTGATAGGTAAACCAGCAATGTCATTACGGGCAATCTTTAAATCAATGAGGTCTCTCAAGTCAAAGTTAATCTCGTTTTCTATTCTCCATACCTCGTTAATAAATTGGTCTGAAGCATTATCCGTTCCCAGATCATCCGTCGAAGACAAAGTCAAAGGAATTTCATATTCATAGTAATTCTCTTCGTAGTCGGACCCAATTCGCATAAAGAATGCCAAATCTCCTTCCACTACATTTCGCCCAGATCCTACCACATCTTCCGCATGCACAAACATCTTGATCCTATCATAAAAACGCATATCGAAGTTGATATTTCTATATATCGCTCGAGCATCTCCGTCCATAAGATTACACACATTTATTGCTAGGGATTGCTCATTTTGTAATACTTGAGGGAAAGCGCCTAGAGATTGCTCCCTTTGAATACCTCTCGGAATCACATAATTAAAAGGAAGCTTTTCTGAGTTCTCTTCAATATTTACTGAATTCACAACAAATTCCGTAGAACTATTTGGCTCTACACCCGTAGAAATACCTTGTGGTACAAGGTTTCTTTGGTACCTTCTCCATTGATTTCTTACCAATTCCAATCTTGCAAATCTCAAGTTTACAGGAGTAGAAAAATCTTTCAAATACATTCTCATAAATCGAATAGATCTGAAATTTTGGATACCTCCTACTCTTCTTGTAAACTCGTTCAATGGGATAAGGTATCTATACCAAATACGACCATTTTCACCTTGTCTTACATCAGCAATAAAGTCATTCAAGGCTATTCCTGAAGCTCCATCTCTATTGATAGGGATTTCATACTGAAAATAAGCCTCCGTTTCGCTTAAAGTGTTATCTCTATTCAAATCCTCCGAATCTGGCAAGTTTGTACTAGACTGCAGTCTACCTCCAATCTCTGGCAGAGAACCAGAATCATTAGACATAGAGTTTCCTTCTTGATTGTTGAACCTTGAGTAAATCCTTACTCTTTGACCCGTCGCTTCAGCTTCCGCAATGGATTCTTCGTTCCCAAAAAATCTAAAATTATCGTTAGAGGGATCCGCTTCAATTGCATCCATGACAGTTGAATTTGTAATCGCACTCCTATATTGATCTAGGATATCCGCAAATTGTTCTTGCTCTGCCGCATCGTCCAATCCATCCAATCCTACATCTTGTGCACTTCTACTTGTAGGCTCGTTATCAAAAGCGTTTACTACGATAGGGGCTCTAGGTATGATTCCCCAAGACGTTCTATCTACTCTTGTTTCCTGTATATCATTTGGCGTAGGTAGTCCATTCTCAAATGCAAGGCGAGAATCTCGAAGTATATCCTCAGAAATATTTCCAAACTCCACAAACATACGACCATCACTAGCTACCGCTCCGTTAGCATCGGGTATGAATGGACTCAACATCCAAAATTCCAGATATTCAATATTTGCTGCCTCAAAATTATTTTGATTCAAAGCACGCATTATTCCTCCCCAACGCGTATCCGGACGATTAAGAAATCCAGTGTTGGACAAACCTGAAGAAAAATCCGTTCCTCCGTTTGGAAGATCAAAATTATATGGACCTCTTTCATTTGGGTAATAACTCAAATTGAAAGTTTGGGCTGTACTGTTTTGTCCCGGAGCTATATTTCTATTCGGAAATATCTCACTAAGGCTGACTGTAGTACAATAAGAATCTGAAGGAACATTGTCTGCACAATCTGCAGTTGGATCTATCCTATACCAGTTTATCAAGGCTCTATTTACGCCTGATATGGTACTATCTATTATAGCGCCCTCAGGAAACATTGGGTTATTATTAAATTCATCGTTCTGCGGAACGGAAGCGATAAACCATTGATTGGCTGGTTGTCTCAAATCAAAAGAACTCGTACTCCCTTCAAAGTCATCTAAGTACACCGACCCACCTAATCTTTCTTCTCTTTCTTCATCAGTCTCCCCTTCCGAACTACCCAGATTGATGGCTCTGGAGTGGCCAGGTTGTAGATAGGCTCCCTCTGCTACAAAGTTGATGTTAGAGGGCTCTTTTGTATCGATAAAAGGTATCCCATCGACTATCTTAGTCAGCCAAGGCGCATCCTTATCTAGAGCTACATCCAAACCAAAAATTCTATTATTTATAGGATCATCTCCGATATTTACTTTTTGTGTAAATGGTCTTTCGAATAGATGCATATAGGTACCCCCAACCCTAAAGTCTTCACTAAATCGATAATCCGCTCTAGCCCCTATCATCGTCCGTTGCTGGAATCCAAATAAAGAAGAATTTTCAAAAGATACATTTACCGGTGTACCCGAATTCAAAATCGCATCATTCAAAATCTTGAGTCTACCGATATTATAATCTACTTCATAATCGATTCCTTCTTCCAATACTCGACCACCTGCTGTGACCGTCACGGAGCCCTCAGGCAAATTAAATGCGCCAAGCGATATTTCCGAGGCCACCGATGTCTTAAAGGAACCAGCTATTTTAAATCTATTCAGCTCTGTAAATTCTCTAGCTTGGGTCAAGGTCGAATCATACAATTGTTGATACGTAAATCTTTGTATCAAGGCGGGATCATCTAACTGTTTGGCAAGAGAAGACCCAAAGGGTTCTAATACGGGAAACATGACCCTACCGGACTGCGTGTTTATTGTTAGCCCGGGCACAAAATCAAAGACCCCATCCAAAAAGGGATCCCCTTGAGAATTAAGATTATCCAAGTTGAATACTCTGATTAGTGGCGTTCCAGACAAATTGCCTTCTGGAAGAAATCTCTTTTGACCAGCACCTGGATCATCATAAAATACATCCAATTTGAAATCTTCTCTTCCGACTTGAAATGCTCCGATACCATAGATATTTTTCATCATCAAGTCCCAGGTAGGCAAATCTACACGCTGTGTTGTACTCTTCAATAACTTTGTAAAAAGTACCCCTAAAGTATCCGCACCAATAGGTATATCATTCGATAATTCACCTACAGTAAAAACCTCTCCTCTATAGGTATATTGATAAGAAACTCCAAGTATTTGATCTGGTCTCAGATTCACATTCAGAGATAAAAATCCCAAGTCTGAGTTATAGGAATATTCGGAAGGGCTCAATAGTCTCGCCCTTACTTTCTCAAAATCCTTAGCTTGAGTCAACTGAAAAGCGCCACCTTGCAGCGTAGCTACAGAATTATTTAATGATCTAGCACTAGGGATACCAAGTATACGTGTATACAAGTCATTTGACTCGTTGGCAGGTAGTACTACGTTATTTATATCTGTCGCAAAGGGAATCGCAGGTACATTAATCCTATCCGGACTATGCAATATATCTGCCTCTCCTATATCGGCAAGTGCTACGATATCTCTAACCCCTCCTTCAGTAGCATTTCTATCATTGGTAATCCACACTTCCATTCTCGTAATCTTGAATAAACTATTTATTCGAGGAAGATCATCTAACGCACCTTCAAATTGATCTCTATTATATTGTGACAAAAAGAAGTGTCTATTTTCATCATAACTATCAGCAAAAACCTCAAACTCTTGCAATTCCGTACCACCTTGTATCTGTAGCTGCTCTCTTTGAGATTTTTGTTGTGAGGCCACCATGGTTATCCATAGCTTCCCAAATTGCAATTCTGTAAGAATCCCGAATAAAGATTCCGATCCCTCTATCAAATTTGTACGCAAGGGAAGACGCACATTACCGGCCTCTATTCGTTTTATGATTTCATCTTCACTAAAGGCCTCAGCATCATAAGACAATTTCAATTGATTTTCAAAATCAAAAGTCGCCTGTGTATTATAATTAGTGTTCAGATTTAGTTTCTCTCCGATTTTACCCTGTACACTCATTTGAATAGCCATATCAAAATCAAAACCACCATTTCTTCTCTGTCTTTCAGTCAATATTGGATTATCTACTCTCTGCTGATCTATACCAAAGGTGATATTGATGTTCCCTTGCGGTGTAATCTTAACGTCTGTTCCACCAAACAATCTATCTATCAAGCTATTCTCTATATCTAGTTTCTTGATGGGGTCATTCGCTTCTACACCCGTCTTGCCATTACTAACTCCTGAAAGCTTACTGAAGTAATTTGCCTGCTGCTCCTTCTCCGTATATTCCATATACTCATCAAAAGTCATGTAGGTAGGCGGACGATAATTTTCTTGTCCGATTTTCTCATAGATGATGTATTGACCAGTTTCAGGGTCATACTCTATGGTTTTTTCTATTGCGGCAGGATCTTTTAGATCAAATGGATTGTAGTTCTTATCAAATACGGAATTATCGTATCTATCTGTTAGGGGAAAGGTGTCTAATGGCACTGATACCACCTTCTCTACCAGGTACGGATCCTCAGGAAGATGTGTAAAATCAGCAGCAAACAATTGACTTCCCGAAACGAGAAAAAGAAGAATCCAAAAAAGGAGAGTATAATTTTTTTTCATAATGATATAGGGTTCACACCCTAATTTTACTTTAATTTCTTTCTATTCAAACAAACGGCTTACATAGGGATCGCTATATTCAAACGCATTTAAAAAGCGTACACTTATATCCTGGACCATTTTTAACAATTCTGACGTTCATTTTGTCTATTAAGTAACTTAATTTATGTACGTAAAATCTACAAGATAGTTCTTGGCTCAGGACCTCAAATATTATCAAAAAACCCTGAAAATCAGGTTAATTGCTTCAAAGCGTCCTTAATAATCAATTCTACTGGGGTATCTGGATTTAAATCTTTAGAAAGCCCTTCTAGAACCTTTTTTGCCTTAGCCTTGTTAAAACCTAAGCTTAACAAAGCAGATAACGCTTCATCTTGCAATGTATTGCTCACAAATACCGTAGATCCAGCATTTTGTCCTGCATCTTTTACCAACTTATCCTTCAGGTCTAAAATTATCCTTTGAGCCGATTTTGGGCCAATCCCCTTTACCTTTTTGAAAGCTGCCACATTATTGCTTATGATAGCCGTTCTCACCTCGTCAGCCGTCATCGAAGACAGCACAACTTGCGCTGTATTGGGCCCGACACCACTCACAGAAATTAGATGTTTAAAGATAAATCGCTCCTGAGGCTCGAAAAAACCATAAAGCGTATGGCTATCCTCCTTCACATGTAGGTAAGTATGCAGTTTCATCTCCTTCAAGGCCTCCAAATGGCTATAGGTATTCAAGCTGATACGGATCTCATATCCGACTCCCCCAGCCTCTATTTCTATCAAAGTGGGACTTTTGGACACTATTGGCCCTCTGATAAAACTGATCATGTTCTTATTAAATTTGACTGCGAAAATACAAATTTAGCTAGGATTTTCCTGCCTCTTATTCAAAGCCTTATGTCTAAGACATTTTTTGATTTGGAGGGGCCATACCAGCCTTCCGCTAAAGCTCCAGACTGGCACCGGGCTCTTGCGGGGTGCCCGTCCTACGGACCGAGACGGCCATATACACCAAGCCACCCATTCCGCCTCGCCCTATCGATCCCTTGTCCAAAAAAAGGGCTTATTGAGTTTAATGAGTTTGAAGCCTTTAAATTTCTATATTTGCGCCAAAGAAAAAACAATGCATATTTTACTACTTGGATCGGGAGGAAGAGAACACGCACTCGCTTGGAAAATGGCACAAAGTGAGCACTGCAAAGAGCTTTTCATAGCGCCTGGAAACGCAGGCACCAAACTCTGTGGCACAAACGTCGCTTTGGACATTAAAGACTTTCCCGCTGTTCAAGCCTTCTGCGAAGAAAAAGACATCGACATGCTAGTGGTCGGACCAGAAGAACCGCTCGTTCTAGGTATCCAAGACTATTTTCGTAAAAACACCAGCATCAAAGTAGTTGGCCCCAGTGCAGAAGGGGCTCAATTAGAAGGTAGCAAAGCATACGCCAAGGAATTTATGCAACGACATCAGATACCCACAGCGGGCTATCGAGAATTTAATGCGGACACCCTAGAGGAAGGTATCCAATACATTGCCTCAATTTCTGGTCCAGTCGTACTCAAGGCGGACGGCATTGCCGCTGGGAAAGGAGTCGTCATCTTAGAAGACACACAAGCTGCTCAAAAAGAGCTTACCGAAATGCTAAAAGGTAAATTTGGCAAAGCAAGCAACAAAGTAATCATCGAAGAATTTTTAGATGGTATTGAGTTTTCCGTATTCGCAATCACAGATGGCAAAGACTACCAACTACTTCCTATCGCGAAAGATTATAAGCGCATCGGAGAAGGGGACGTAGGATTGAATACAGGAGGCATGGGCGCCATCTCTCCAGTACCATTTGTAGATAAAACTTTAATGCAAAAGGTAAGGGACCGTATCGTTGCGCCTACTATACAAGGACTCCATAAAGAAAATTTAGACTACAAAGGATTTGTATTTTTTGGACTCATCAAAGTCGGTGATGATCCTTATGTCATTGAATACAACTGCCGCATGGGTGACCCAGAAACCGAAGTGGTCATGCCACGATTACAATCGGATTTTGTATCGCATTTAGCTTCTTTATTCGACGGAACATTGTCAGAGGAGAAAGTAGAAATTAATCCAGACTATGCCACAACCGTAATGATGGTCTCCGGTGGATACCCAGAAGCATATGAAAAAGGAAAAACCATGTCAGGCATGGACAACACATCTAATAGCCTACTATACTACGCTGGCGCTCAAGAAGATGCATCTGGAAATATTGTCACCAGCGGAGGTCGTGTATTAGCCATCACTTCCCTTGCAGCAGATATGAAACAAGCCTTAGACCGTTCCTATCAAAATGCAGACAAGGTTCAATTTGACAAAAAACATTTCCGAAAAGACATAGGCTTCGACTTAAGGTAAAGTTTATCAAAGTAAATATTTTAAAATATTAGAAGAAGTAAAAACTGTCTATATTTTCTTGAGTGGCAATAGTTTTACAGCCTCAGAGCAATCTCCTTCGAACTCACTTCGGACTGCTTGCACTTTTTATATTCCAGCTATCTTTTCCGATTCTATAGGTCAAATCTGATTCACTATCTTTTACAAGATTGCTGTATTTAAGCTTACCGATTTTTTTACCCCCAAGTTTTTGAACAGCCTTTTGAGAACGGATATTCTCTTTGCCTACGTAGAAGATGATATGATCAACATATTGTAAGGCATAATCTATCATTAGCTTTTTCGTCGCTTTGTTGTATTTTCCACCCCATTTTTCTCTTGATAGAAAAGACCATCCTATTTCTATTGCTTTTTCTGCTTTGTCAATTACTTTAAACCTTGTGCTACCGATTACCTTATTATTTGCCTTCTCAATAATTATAAAAGCTCCTTTCGATCTTATAGAGTCTAGAAAGAATTCCGAATAAACCTCTTTTTTATATCTATTTGGACATGGATGTTATTTCCATATCATAGGGTCTTTTGCCACTTCAAATAAAGCATCAAAATGGTTTTCATGTAAAGGTTTTAAAATGACTAATTCATCTTTTAATTCCGGTTGCAGGTTCATTTTTAAATTGATTTTTCATTGCGATTACAGCTAATATAAAAATAACCTAATTAGGAAGATTTTATTGAAACTCCATTGGAGCCGCATGGTTATAGCACTGGCTGGCAACCCAGTGCAAAGAAATTAACCAAGTTAAAATTCGAAAGCAATAATAAATATAACCCCAGCGGGGTGACAGGATTATAGCACTGGGTGGCAACCCAGTGCAAAGAATTTAAGCAAGATCCAATTTGGCGTGATTTTTCAATAAAAATCATGACAAATTGCATCCATGCCCAAGCACCTCCTTCGAATCATCAACACGAAAGTGAGGAACGAATTCAAAATCCGTAGATAAAATTAGCCATCGAATTACTTCGTATCCAATACCGTAATTTCTACCCTTTGATTTCGTTTTCTACCCCTTGCTGTATCATTACTCACCAATGGATTTCGTTTACCATACCCCTTGAAAGTAACTTGATTAGAAGGAATACCTCTAGCAACTAAGTAATCAGCAACCGACTTGGCTCTCGCAGTAGATAGCTCATCACAATACGCATCTGCAGGAATATTGTTGGTATGACCACCCACTTCTATTTTAATATCAGGCTTACGAAGAAGCACATCGTAGACCTCAGTCAACATCGGAATAGAACGATCTGTAATCTGAGTACTATCCGCATCAAAATATAATTTGTCCAATTGTATAACCTGCCCTTTTACAAATTTAGAACTAGCTAAACCCTCATTCGCTTTTTCCTCCATATTGACACTAGCCACTGCACTACATCCCTGATCATCCGTAACCGTGACGCTGTATTTCTCTTTGATAAGCTTCGTTGCTTGTGCCTTATTATTTCCATTAGACCATTGATAAGAATAATTACCCGAACCCCCTTTAGCAAATACAGAAGCTACACCGTCTCTTTTTCTCTTACCGCCGCTTACCGCTTTTTCTTGTTTAGCGGTTACCAATAAGGGAGCTGGGCCAACTACTTTATAGGATCCAATTTTTCTATTGCCATTGGCGTCACTCACCGTGACCTTGTAGTCCCCTGCTTCGAGATTTGCGATACTACTTTGATCACTTTTGTTGTTCCACTCGTAAGTGTAAGGAGGTCTACCACCACTCACTTGCGCAATCAAATCTACGCCTGATGTATTGGTGCAAGACAGTTCTCCATCCTGCTCTATATTCACAAGTATACCCTCCGAATTGATGGCCACTACATCTCCTCCTCCCATATCAATTGCATCTGTATAAACACATCCTGCATTATCACTAATCGTCACAGACTGCATCCCTGCACCAAGGGCTCTTGCCTTTTCCCCACTCTCGCCACTTCCCCACTTAATGCTATACGGTTTGACACCCCCACTTACCATAGCAGTCGCTATACCATCCTTCGAGGCACTATGCGTTGTCTCTTTGATTTGATCGAGAGCCACTTGCATCCTATTATCTTCAATCACTGCGCTTACTGTCTTTACACGTCCAGCTTTGTCTTCTACTTTTACTTTATATTTTCCTGGCCCAACATTTTGAGGATTGGCACCAGTCAATCCCTTGCTCCAACTATACTTAAATGGGGCCTCTCCCCCATACACTTTTACTTCTAGGGATGCATCATCCGTACTCCCTGTGCAGGATAGCTCTTTTGATACTACACAACTAATAGTCATTGAAGCTTCTTTATCAATTAGAAACAAACCAGCACTAGCAGTGCCCACCCAAAGTGCATTGTCATTATCGACTCTGACACATTGGATATCTTTAGCCGTAAAACCATTGCTGCGATCAAACACTTCTACACTATCTTTTACAATGTCGTATCTAGTGATGATATCAGAGGCGACCCAAAGCTTACCATCATTATCATAGACCATGTCTCTAATTTTTCCACGATATGTTCTACCATCTACGTCTCCCGGAATCCATCTATTTTTTTGATCTATTTTATAGAGAATATCATTTCCTAATATCCACACATCGGGTCCCAATGCTGTGATTTCGTCAATGTACGTCTCCTCTTCGTAGACCTTCCATTTTTTACCGATTCCGACAAGTACTCCCTTATCTGTACCGATCCAAGTTCTCTTGAATTTATCTATCAAGATGGATGTCACCTTTCTATTTGCAATCTTGTCTCCTCCAAAATCTCTATTCGACATTAGAGATACTTCTGCACCTATCTTGTATCTCAGCACTCCTTTGCCATCTGTCCCTACATATAATTGCTTTCTGGATTTATCGTAAAAAGCACAAGTAATACTCTCTGGAGCATCTGGCAGCATCTCCATTTCGAATTTATTGACATTAATCAATCCATTTCCTTCTGGCTGCATCAAGAGTGACCAATCATTTTTATCATGGTCTTTTTTCGTGCTGTTATCTGCTGAATTGACTCGATATATTTCACTATCTGTAGCAGCCCATTTTACATTATTTTCATCCACAAATATGTTTTTCACATTTTTGTCTTGAGCAATAGCCGTGCAGTGAATGACTCGCATAGGAGCATTTTGTGACACATATTCTTGCGCGTTGATGTATAAGAAGCTGAGACTAAGAATAAAAAGAAGAATTGATTTGTACATTAAGTTTGTTTTATGATACTAATACTAGTGAATATACTCAACGTTTATTAACTATCCGAATAGTATTGAGCCGCTAAAAATAATGAATTTATTTCTATTCCCTTGCACTCCATATAGACAAACACCTTTTAAGTCGAAAGGAGTCATGAAAAAAAATATCCCCATCATAAAATTCAAGGTCAACTATTTCTATGCGAAGCTGCGTGAGGGATCGCAATGGCACGACGCCGTCTGGTATATCTAGATTATAAGGAGTATCGACGGCTCGACGAGGGACGAGGAGAGACTAGATACGACTATATAATCTGATATAGCAGATGGTGGAGTACAATGGAGAGCCCGACACTGATCCACACCAGAGAAGCAAGGCTAAGTGGGCTAGACTTTGGTGTGGATCAGTGGCACGCCCAAAATAAAATTATTCTAAAACAACAAAAATTTGTAAATTGGGCTAACAACAACTATTTGCAATGACTAAAAAGTGCATCGAATGTGAGGGTAAACTTTTCGGAAGATTGGACAAAAAATTTTGTTCTGACCAATGTCGTGCCGCTTACAACAATAAGTTGAATAGCAACTCCAATAACTATATGCGTAATATCAACAATATTCTGCGAAGGAATAGGCGCATACTCATCGATCAAAATCCGAAAGGTAAAGCGAAAATACACAAAGATAAAATGGTGGAGCTGGGCTTCAACTTTAACTATTATACCAATGTGTATAGAACAAAAAAAGGAAATGTCTACTACTTCTGCTATGAATATGGATACCTCATGCTGGATAGCGGGTACGTCAGCCTAGTCATACGACAAGAATATGTGACGTAAAACGATCCATGAAGTCCACCACTATTCATACTACTTTTGCTAAGGCAGGGCCTTTAAGTCAGCTTGCGCTAGATAATGACTTGACTAATTTCGAAATGTGCATGTCCTTTTTCAGAGTATTGCCCTATGGGCGAAATGCAAAGCGGGATGACTTTCGACTCGTTTTTATAGAGAAGCAAGGGACTTGTAGTAGTAAACATGCTGCACTAAAATCTATCGCCCAAGAGCAAGGAATTCAATCGGTACAACTAACGCTTTGCTTGTATAAGATGAATTCAAAAAATACGCCAGGCATAGGGCCACACATACAGGAAGCAGGTCTAGCATACATCCCAGAAGCGCATTGCTATCTTGACATTGATGGAGAAAAAGTAGACCTTACTACTACAAACGCATCCATGACAAGAATAGAAAATGATATTTTATATGATGAAATAATCCAAGCCGATCAAGTAAATACCTATAAAGTAAATCTTCATAAAAAATATATACAGGATTGGTTGTATAATGAGGGTATTAAAAAATCTTTTGAAGAAGTTTGGGCCATACGGGAGCGATGTATCTCCTCCTTGAGTGCTCACTAATCCTCTATTATGCTTTCAGATTTATTTGACAATATCCGCAGAAGTATTTTCCCTATCAATATCCCAAGATATGTGGAACCCGTATTGATGAAATACAATAGCTACTATCGCGCCTTGTCTCAAGAAAATCAAAAAAAGTTTCGCCGTAGAGTGATGATCGCTTCGGCTACTTTAGACTTTACCCCCAACAACTTTCCGATGGTAACCCATGAGATGATTGTACTGATAACAAGTGCCCTCATACAAATCACATTTGGTCTGCAAAATTTTCAAATTGATAGATTTAGAAAAATTATCGTTGTGCCTAACAACTACAATTTTTTGCATTTTCAAAATCTACTCGGCCATGTAGATTTTGAAAAACGATGCATTGTATTAAGCTGGCCAAGTGTAAAAGAAGGTTACCTCATACCCGATGACGCCATGAATGTAGCGCTACATGAAATAGCACATGCCTTACAAGAAGAAAATAGATTTAGGCTTGCTTACAATGCTTTCTTCGACAAACAAAGCATGGAGGAGTGGGAAATCGAAGGCGTCAAAAAGATGGTCCAAATCAAGCAGGGTCAACATAGTTTTTTGAAAGACTACGGCGGCATCAATATGCTGGAAATGTTTTCGGTATGTATAGAGACTTTCTTCGAGCAAGGGGAAGAATTTGAGCGAAGGCTTCCGCGCCTTTATTACGCTGTCGCTAAGTTGTTGAATCAAGATCCTTTGAAAGGGGAAGCGCCGCTGTTGAGTTAAGGCGGCAAACCTAACAACTGCCATTCGCTTTAGAGTTAAGGAAGTTATCGACTTTTTTACTGCTATAGCGGTATATTTTTCTATATAAAAGCTTTTTTCTTGCTTTTTACGGTAAAAGCATCTAATTTACCGCCATAACGGTAATTTCAACACTATCCCTATGGCAGAAATCAAAAATATCCACAAGATAGTCTACTATCATCGAAAGCAAGCAGGGCTGAGCCGCAAGGAATTAGCAGAATTAGCAGATGTGGGCAAAACGGTAGTATATGATTTGGAAAAAGGAAAAAATACATTGAGATGGAAAACCATCATATCTATCTTATCCGCCCTAAATATCACGATAGAATTTCAAGGACCCTTAATGAAAGAATATGAGAAGAGCAGTAGTAAAAATACATAATATAGAGGCTGGCACATTCACCGAAGAGGCTAAAAATCATTATCTGTTTCAATACATTGAATCCTACAGTGGTCCTCCCATTTCATTGACTATGCCAGTCAGGAGGGAAGTTTATAGATTCGACACTTTCCCTCCTTATTTTGATGGAGTACTTCCAGAAGGAATACAATTGGAAGGGCTCCTAAAAATGTACAAAGTGGATAGTGACGACTACTTTCAACAATTGCTAATAACTGGATTAGACTTGGTAGGGGCGGTAACAGTAGAAGAAATCAAGACATCGTCATGAAGAACAGATGCCCAATCACATACGAGCCATGCAATGGAAAATATAGTGCAAATGGTCTAAAAAAAATATCTGCTCAATTAAATGACCTTGCCGATTTACCTTTTTCCTCGCAAGAGTTAAGACATGAGGCAGCCTTGCGCGCCACTAAAATGTCCATTCAAGGTGTACAAGCAAAGTTAAGCGCTAAATTACGTGTAAAGGCGAAAGGTTTTCAAATAGTTGATCAAGGCGGGACATATATACTCAAACCTCAAAGTGATTTATTTCTGGAGGTTCCTGAAAATGAAGATTTAACTATGAAGATGGCTAAAGTCTTTGGAATAGAGGTGCCGCTCTCTGGTTTGGTTTACTGCAAAGATGGTAGCTTTTGTTATTTTATTAAACGCTTTGATAGGTATGTAAAAAATAAAAAGTATCAACTAGAAGATTTTGCCCAACTCACAGAAAATACAAGAATAACGAAATACAAATGGTCAATGGAAAAAATGATTCCAGTCATTGACAAGTATTGCACCTTTCCCTTGTTAGAAAAAAAGAAATTATTGAGAAGAGTCTTGTTTTGTTTCGTTACTGGCAATGAAGATATGCACCTTAAAAACTTCAGTCTAATAACTAGAAACAACAAAATTGAACTGAGCCCTGCTTATGATTTACTC